>JBKKAT010000218.1:0-5735 GCA_046714535.1 Acidobacteriota bacterium
AGCAAATGCTCTGCAGCGTTCGAAAAAAAGCAGAGCATTTTCGAGAAATAGGTGGTTTGAAGGAAACCTCAGGTTTGATGTTTAAGAATGTTCAAACAAAGAAAATGGAAAATGCTCTGCCACTACAGCCATCAGTGTTAAAATCTGATCATGAAACGTCTCGCTGCCGCTTTGATGGACTGCATGGAAGATGCTGTTGTTGTTGAAGACAGCACTGGCCGGATCTGTTATTGGAATCAAGCGGCAGAGCGTGTATTTGGATACAGCAAGGAAGAAGCCTGTTTAAACTTCATTGAAATATTGCTTCCCGAGGAATTCAGAGGCGATTTTGCTAAATGCCTGAAACAGGCGTTTAGCGGTAAATCGCTTCTGGATGTGGAGACCACGCGCCTAACAAAGGATGGAAGAGCGATTGAAGTGATTGAATCCTTTATTCCTCTTAAGCCTGAAACGGAGCCGCTTGTGGCGGTGATTCATGTCGTTCGGGATCCGGTTGATGTTCGGCGCAAGAAGGCATTGGAAACTCTTTCGAATCAGCCGCAGATCGCGCTTACGCTTGCGCATGAATTAAGAAATCCTCTGGCAGCACTGAACAACATAGCTTATTTGCTGGAGCACCGGCTGGACGCAAAACATTTGCCGATGATGAAAAAACAGCTTGCTTTGTGTGATTCGATCATCACCAACCTTCTGGAATCCACCGTTACCGGCAAACCGCAAAAACAGCAAGTGTCTTTGCAAGAACTCCTGGATCAGGTTCTTTCGCTGGCAAATATTCCTTCACACATTCAACTGGAATGCGGCAGCGCAGAATCGATTCTGTTGTGGATCGATCCAGCTCAGATTCGCCAAACATTTCTGAATCTTGTCCACAATGCTGTGGAAGCAATCGGTGAGAAACAGGGGAAGCTGGAAATACAAGTTCAAGAGGAACAACAGACCGCGCGAATTCACTTTGCCGACTCGGGTCCGGGAATGACCGATGGTGTCTTCAAAAAACTGTTTCAACCTCTCGTTACAACGAAGAAAAAAGGGATGGGACTGGGTTTGCTCACTTGCAAACAATTGGTGGAAGCAAATGGTGGAACAATTTACGTGGAAAACCGGCGCGGCCATGGTTGCACTTTCAGCCTCATCCTTCCCAAGTCGTCTGCAAAATAAACCTTCCGGCGTTTGACCTCGTCTAATGTGCAGGAAGGAGCTTGTTTATGAAATTATGTTCATTGATCCTTTTTCTTCTACTATTCGCGCAATCCAATCTTCAAGATGTTTTGACTCTTTATACTGAGGCAATCGGAGGCAAAGAGGCGATTGAAAAAGTACGAGCTGTTGAAATGCATTTGACGATTCAAGAGCCGGAGTTTACCGTGGATGCAATTTACAAAGCGGACCGCAAAATCCGAATGCGAATTGACGTATACGCCGGCGGAAAGCGCGTCTTTACGGAAGGCTTTGATGGAAAGAAAGGGTGGCAGATGGGAGAGGACGGCAAAGCAAAGGATGCTAGCCCGGATGGCACAAAGGCGCTTCGCAACGGCATCTTTCTTCCCGGAAAACTCTTTGGACTTCATGAGCTAACTGCGCTCGGTCATCGCATCGAACAGGAACCTCGGCAGGAAATTGAGAACATCCCCTATCATGTCTTGAAAGTGACATTGGATAGCGGCATGGAAACATTTCTGTTTATTCACCCGGAAACCGGACGCATAGAACGAACCCGCGATGTGAAAGCCTTGCATCCTGATATCGATCCGGAAAAAAAGTTGACTGAGTCAACCAGTTCTGATTTTCGTAGGATCGATGGCGTGTTATTCGCTTTTCAAAGTGTTCGCAAAAACCTGAAAACCGGAGAGAAGGTTCAAACAACTACGCTTAAGGAAATCAAAATAAATCCGGCCTTTGAAGATTCTGTGTTTCAAAAACCCGATGGGGATAAACCGGATAGCGCGGATAAACCGGATAAAAACACGGAGTAAGATACTCCGTGGTGAAATTATTCTTTCGATGCGGAAACGATGAAAGCGCACCGCGGAATGTGTACTGCATCGCCCTCGCGAAATTCTTCTGCAGCGCGAATCAGCGATTCTGTCGCTTCGGTTAATTTTTCAGCACCAAGCTTCAACAATAGCGAACCCCACAAAGCAGAGGCCTCCAGTAAATGTTCAACATACTGTTGACCACTGCGAAAAGCTTCCTTAACCAAAATTTCTTCTTGATTTGGAGTTTGAAATCCTGCATCCAGCATCTTTTGAGCTAAAACTCCGCTGAGGCAGAAACGGAAAGGACCAGGGGTTTCGGAATTCTCCAAAGGCAGATCGTAGTAGTGTTCAAGAACTTTACGGGGCAGTGGATTTTTTTCGGGATTTGCCCAAACCGATGCGGAAAAACGCGCTCCTTTCTTTAACACGCGGAGGACTTCCCGTAGAGTACGATCCGGAGATTTTACAAACATCAGAGAGAAACGGGCTGTCGCCGAGTCGAAATGATTTTCCGGAAATGGCAAAGAATCTACATCGCACTGTTTAAATTGAATGTTTGACAGTCCGTGCGTTTTCGCGCGTCGTTTTGCAACTTCCAACATCGTTTCGGAAATATCCAGGCCTGTGACTGTGCCTTTGATGCCCACGTGTTGAGCTTCCAGAACGGATGGATAACCGGAACCGCATCCAATATCCAGAACATGATGCCCTTCTGTCACACCGGCGGTCTTGAGAAATATTTCACTGAAGGACCGGTAACACGGCTCTAACCAGTCCTCCCATTTTTCCCATGCGAGGGCCACGCGATTGAAATCAGGATTCCCATTTGCTTCCGGCTTGAATAACATTGGATGATCATAACAGAAATGATATTCGCGACCTGTTTTCGCTGTGATAAGATCAAACGCGGGGGAGCAATTTGGCACACGACGTTTTCGTTAGCTATTCATCGAAAGATAAACCAGCCGCGGATGCCGTTTGCGCCACGCTGGAGAAGAGGGGAATTCGCTGCTGGATCGCCCCGCGCGACATTTTGCCCGGAATGGATTGGAGCAGCTCCATCATCGATGGAATTAGCGAAAGCAATCTGCTGGTGCTTGTTTTTTCTTCAAGCGCTAATGACTCGCCGCAAATAAAAAGAGAGCTCGAAAGAGCTGTCAACAAAGGACTCCCGATTCTGCCTTTTCGAATTGAGAACGTTCCTCTATCAAAGACGATGGAATATTTCATCTCCACACCGCATTGGTTGGATGCACTCACACCACCGATGGAAAAGCATTTAAATTATCTTGCCGACACGGTAGAAGTTCTGTTAAAGAGAAAAAGTGAGGATCAAATCGTTTTACCGCCACCGATTCCAGCAGGGAAAAGCAATACGGCTCTGATGTTGGGCGCGATTGTCGCCGCCGTTCTCGTGATTGGCGGCGGAATATTTGTGCTGCTAAAATTATTGCCCGATACTCCGAAAAAAGCCGAAACGCCTGCGCTTTCTCCTCAGCCGGAACTCACAGATCAGCCGGTTGCAACAGATCGGTCAGTGGCAACAGAGGAGCCTTCGGCAACGAAGCAGCCTGTGGTCAAAAACGACACGGAAAATCCTGCGGTTGCTAATTCCTCGCTTGATCCAGGAATTGTGGGCTCTTGGCAAATCAGCCCTGTTCTGGAAGGCAAGTTGTGGAAGTTGCAGCTCTTCATTGATCGCGGAGGAGCTTTTCGCTCTACCGCAACAACCGAAGATAAGGGAACCTATAGCGCGAAATCAGGAAGCTGGGAGTCTCGCACCGCGAAAGGTGAAACAGATTCCGGTACATATAATTTTGTCAATCCAAATCTGGTTACCATTCAGGGAAAACTTGGCACAGGTCTCTGGACGCGTGTAAGAAAGAGAAGGGACGAAGGCGGGCCTGTTGATCCTGCTATGGTGGGGCGATGGCATACCACGGCAGTCTTTGATGGCAAAGAGTTCAAGTTTGATTTCGATGTGCATTCAGCCGGTCGCTTTGACATCACTACGACAACGACCGATAACGGCATCTACCAAGCAAGTGGTGGCAAATTCAAACAGATTTCGGAGAATGGAACCGTTGTGGAAGGCACGTACCAGGTACTTTCCCATGATTCCCTATCGTTCACCGGTCCTTACGGAACGGGTGTATGGACACGGCGATAGGCACATAAGAGTGCTCTCCTTCACAAGGAGGGGAAGTCCTACTTTTTAACCCACTTGTAAATGCTAAAAGCTGTACCGGCAGCCGCCAAAACAAATAGACCCAGCATGAATATCTTGAATGGATCTGAATCCAACAACCTTAATATTTGACGGCCTAATGCAAGTGCTAGAAATCCTTCCAAAAAATAGCGCACCGTTCTCCCGATCGCTATTCCAGCAAAGGCTTTCTTCTTGGGGAGCTTGGTTATCGCTGCAGCGATCACGAAAGGAGTGAAGGGAAAGGGGGGTGGCAACAGGGAAGTGATGATCAATCCTGCAAAACCATTCTCTTTAACCTTTTTCTTTACCTTGTTGAACTTTTTCCTGGGGATTTTCTTTTCTATCGTTTCTTCGCTCGCCTTGCGCAATAAGAAATAGGTGAGTGCGCACCCCACGAGCGATCCTGCCACGGCCACAGACGCGTAGAGAGGCATCCATTCACGGTTCCTGGAGATAAGAATAATGAGGACAGTATCCAATGCAAAAGGAAGGAAGAAGAAAAAGGTGGAGTCAATCATTGCCAAAACAAATACACCGATCAACCCAAAGCTCAAAATGAACTTCAAAAAACTGTCAAGAAATTCAGTCATGCCTGTACATTAGAATGGATCAAAGAGATTGCAACCTGAATTTGTTGTATAAAAAGAGGAAGGAGAATCAGCTATGGAAATGAAGCAATATCTCATAGATACATTCAAATACAACGATCGCGCGAATAGACAAATCCTTGAGTCAATTGAGAAACTGCCTCAAAAGGACCAGGCGATCAAGTTTTTCAGTCACTTGATCAACTCACAGAAAAAGTGGCTGGCCAGAATTATTGAGTATCCGAATAACCCAGGAATGAGTTGGTGGGAACCAGTCTATCCGCTGGAAAATTTGGAAACCGAGTGGACGAACAGCCTGGAAGCGTGGATTCGCTTTCTTGGAGAGAAACGTGAAGAAGATCTGAATCAGGACGTCACTTTCATCGGATATGATAACGGAAAATTTGCTGCCAAACTTCAGGACATTGCTCTACAGTTGAATTACCACAACATTCATCACAGAGCGCAGATCCAGGCGTTGATCAGGGAACAGGGATTGGAGCCGGAATTTGTAGATTACATCGGAACGGTGTATAGAAAACTGGAATGAACTTCACTGCCAACGTCTTTGGAGTCCTTTCCGCCATCAACGCTAACTTGTGTTCTCATATCTGCTGCGGTCTTGGCCGTCCGGCGCGGGTCCTGATGTAACTGCCGAAGCAAAATAAGCCAGGCAACCCAGTCTTCTAGCAATAAGACAGATTCTTACAGGATTCCTTTTCAATCTCCTGAAGAATTTCGTCCGGACTAATCGCGGTGCCGTCAGCAACTGCTCCGACAATGGATAGAAAATTCTCGATTTCTCTATCCGTCATAAAGGTGAGAAATTGGAACCTCTGCCTGAGATCGCTGAGAAGATCAATTTGTTGATTCATTTTTTCTCTCCTATACAGAGAAATAGTAGATCTTCTCTCGAAAACGGATTACCGCAATTCTTTTAAAAGGATTGTCGAAGGTAGG
>JBKKAT010000219.1:0-7586 GCA_046714535.1 Acidobacteriota bacterium
CCTCCCCCTTCATAAGGGGGAGGAACCGCCTTGAATGCATCGATTCTCGGATTCCCCTGCTGAACTACTCCTCCGTGACTCGCAGGGTCTGGTTGGCCTGTACGTTTGACAGAGTCTGGACTCTACCGCTGGGCCAGGATATCTGAATCGTCTCTGCAAAGGATGAGGCTCCAAGCCCGAATTCCAGTGGTAAGCTCTCCTGATTCTGGCTGTTTCCGCCGGAAACTGTCTTAGCTTGAAACAACAAACCTGTCTGCACAACCGCTTTTGCGCCGATTGCGGATCGATTACTGCTTGTGCCTTCCAAAATGAGAACCAGATAGTTACTTCCTCCGCCTCCGGTATTCTCGTAAAGCGAATCACCATTTTCCTGGCTTTCATCTCCGTCGGCAATGACGATATCCGGAAGACCGTCATTGTTAAAGTCTCCTATCGCCACACCGGTTGGATTATCCGGGTTGTTCAAGTCAATATTCTTAGCCTTTTTGAAACGACCTTTACCATTATTCGTAAATAAGAAATTTCCTCCCTCCGATTGTGCGATTACGAGATCTTCGTCCGCATCATTGTCATAATCCGCAAAGGCGGCAGCAATTCCTTTTTTGATTCTTTTCAATCCTGCTCTCGATGCGACATCGGTAAATTCGAGATTTCCGTCGTTTCGAAAAAGAGCGGAAAGCCCATCATTATTTACTACGAAGATGTCCGCATCCTGATCAAGGTCATAATCGGCTGCGATGGCCTGAACACTCTTGCCTGAAAAACCAACTCCTGCCGATGCAGTGATATCTGTGAAAGTCTCATCCCGGTTGTTCAGGAAGAGTTTATTGGGAGAGTCGAAATTCACAACGTAGATATCCACAAAGCCATCATTGTCGAAATCAGCTGCCACGGCGGACCGGCCCGGTGCACGATCATCCACTCTGGCGCTGTCAGCAATATTTCTGAATTCTGCGAAGCCTATATGCTTGAAAAGTTGGTTTCGAGATCCGTCCCTTACCACGAAGAGATCAACGTTCGCGTCATTGTTGAAATCCAGCCAGATGCCTCCGTTTGTGCCGGGAGCCAGCGCCTCACCGGACGGGCCAAGCCTGTCTGTTATGTCTTCAAATGTTCCTCTATCGTTTCGAAGTAGAGTTGGCGATCCCGTAAAATTAGCAATGAAAAGATCCAGATCCCCGTCATTATCAATATCAGCCCAGGAGGCGCCCCGCGCATCTTTACCGTTGTTCCCAATTTTTGTCCTGTTCGTTACATTGGTGAATTTCCTGTTTCCTTCATTCCTGAAAAGAGCGTTGCCATTACTACCAACCAACAGGAGATCGAGATCTCCATCTCCGTTATAGTCAATCCACTGAACTCCCGTGGTACGGATGCTCTGATTGGCGATTCCGGAACGCTGAGAGATATCTACGAATCCCAACGGCCCGGTAACGCCATTTGCAGTAAGATTCAGGCGGATTGTAGATCTTCCGACAATAATCGGAAACGCCAGGCTGATACTTCCTTTTTTCGGAACGATGAAACTTAAAGTTACCTGGACGCTTCCTCCGGCAGGAATCCGGAGGTTCCCGGAGGGACTCGCCTTGACTGACGCGGTGTTTTGAATCGCAACGAATCCGACTGCGTTTCCTGTATTTGAAATTGTAATGACGACCTGTACCACCGTTCCAACATCCACCTGACCGAAATCGATGTTCTGCGGCGTGATGATGATGTTCGGAACACCATCATCGTCAAGGATGGTTCCTCTGCCCTGGCCATTTGCGATTGTGGCGCCGTTGGCGTTTGAAAGATTTACAAATAAAGACTCATTTGGCTCCGGTCTGGTATCTCCAATAATTATTATCTGGACGGTTTGCGATGTACTCCCGGAAGTAAAAAGTACGGTTCCGGAATTTCCTTGATAATCCTGTCCGGCGCTTGCCGTTCCATTGGCTGTTTGAAAATCGACCGTTACATCGGTACCGCTTGGGGCAGAAAGATTAACAACAAACTGCAGAATGCTCGTACCCGCATCTCCTTCTCTTACGCTCGCGTTGTTGATAGAAATAGAGGGCAAGCCGCCACCGCCTGTAACGCTTGTGAAAACCGGCGGTCCTGAAATCGGAGATACTCCCGTTCCTTCGATCGTATAGTTCACATTCTGGATGGTTCCACTCGCTGCTGTCACATTTACAGTAAACGTAACCGTCTGGTTGACTGTCCCGGCAGGGACCGTACCAATATTCCACACAACCTGATTTCCGGAGAGCGAACCTCCACCGGTTGCAGATACGAATGTTGTACCAGCAGGCACAGGATCACGAATAATCACATTGTTGACAGCAGTTCCTCCAGTATTCGAATAATTGATTGTATAAGTCAGATTCGAACCGGATGGGACAGTGGCTGGAGCTGTCTTGGAAATGGAGAGACCAGCAGCAAGCCCTGGCGGCAAAAAGCGAACTGCGCCTGCGCCACGCCCCGGACCATTGATCGTTACGACATGGACAGTTGCGCCAGCAGTCGTGAAGGGAGCCTCAATAAACGCTGCAGGAGCCTGCGCGCCCACACTATTACCGGTAATGATCGCTAGCTGACTGTTCGCGCTGATACCTACATCTTCAAAACCTGGTTCGCTCGTAAGTGCTGCTGGCAGAGGAATCTGCTGTACGGTCGAACTTCCGGAGAATGGGCTGGAAATTGCAAAAACTTGAGCGCTGCCAGACGCGGCAACAAGGGCATTGGCGCCATTAGGAGCAACCATGATTCCATCAAGGCCGCTTGCTCCCGCAATTGTCAAAGTACTTGGCGTGGAACCTGCGGAATAGGGCGATGAAAAAATCTGAACAGTATTGCTGAATGTTGTCGCGAGAAGACGGGTGCCGTTAGGAGAAATAGTGATCGCACCACTTGATCCATTTGCAAGTGGAATTGTAAACGCAATGGAACTGTACGGTGGATCCAGTACGGAAATGCCGGTTGTATGAAATACAAACGCCCGGCCGGCATTATTAAAAACAATTGCCTGCGTCTGATAGCTTGCGATCGTACCGGGCAGGGTCACGGTAGTAATCGTTGAAGAAGCATTGAAAGGCGCATGAATCACACTCAACGTCGAAGTCTGACCGGCGGCGAGCGCATGGGTTAAAGTTGGAGCAACGGCGATTGTACCGGTGCCGTTATAACCGGGAGTATTGATGGTGGACAGAACGGAAGCTGTCGATATTCTGACAACGAATACCTGGCTAAACCCAAAATTTGATACCAGCGCGGAATTAGATCCAAAATAAGAAACTCCATGAGGCTGAGCGCCAGCCGGCACCCCCGTTACGTTATTCTGAGTTGGTGTAGGAAGGCCTGTATTCGGTGTTGGAAAGACTATCGCGAGATTGCCATCCCCCGCTGTGCCAATGATCGCTTGTGCGAATCCGAGACCTGGTCTAAACCATCCAACAAACAACAAACAGACACAAAAAACGAGTAATAATTTTAATTGAAGCCTTTTCATCACTTCCCCCGCGTCTCAAACGATGTTTCGGACTTCTGACTATAACAAAGTATTCAAAGCGAGGTCAACGATTCTGATTTTGCCGTCTTGTGTCATAATCAAAAAAATCTGGCGGGAGATATGAGTAAGAAAGATCCTTTGGTCGGCGGCAGGATTCGTGAGTATGAAATCCTGGATGTTATTGGAAAAGGGGGAATGGGCGCCGTCTATAGAGCGCGGCACATCTATTTAGAAGAAGAACGCGCCATCAAAGTAATCCACAGCAATTTGGCCGATGACCAGCGCTTCATCGATCGTTTCATACGGGAAGCAAAAATCCTGACAAAGTTGAATCACCCAAACCTGGTGAAGATTCATGAATTTGGAACTCTGGACAACAACGAGTTTTTCATGGTTTTGGAGTTACTCCGGGGAGAAAGTGCTTTTCACAGGGTAAAACGCGCAGGCAAGCTTGCCATTCGGGACGCTCTGCCGATTGTGCGTGATGCGGCACTCGGACTTCACAGCGCGCATCAGCAAAGAGTCATTCATCGTGATGTTTCACCTGATAATTTGTTTCTGGCCAGAACGGGATCGGGTCAGCAAATCACGAAGGTCATCGATTTTGGAATAGCCCGGCCACACCTTGAAGTAGATTCACCACTAACCCAAACAGACACTTTTCTGGGCAAAACCGAATACGCCAGTCCGGAACAATGCGGCATGTTACAAGAGGGTGAGAAGATCGATCACAAGACCGATATTTACTCGCTGGGAGTTACGCTTTATTTCTTGCTTGCCGGAAGACTTCCTTTTTATTCTTCCACAGCTCAAGGTTATATTTTCAAACATATAACAGAACAACCTAAGCCGGTTTCTGAACACCTCGAAGTGGCCGATTTCCCCCAGCAGTTGGATGACGCGCTGATGAAGGCACTTTCAAAAAAGCGGGAGGACCGGCAGACAGATATGCAGGAATTTGCAAATCAGTTAGACCAGATCCTCTCGACAATGGGTCCTGCAATGGAAGAAGTAACGATTCAGCATGGCATGACGACTTCGAAACTCGAATTCCATCCGGGAGAAGTTTTCGCGGGCCGCTATTTGATTGAAGCAAAGCTGGGTGAAGGAGGGATGGGAGTTGTTTACCGTGCTGTGGATCGCATGCTGGATGTGCGCGTTGCTTTGAAGGTGATGGGTGGAAATATTATTCACGATCAACAAACGGTGGAGCGGCTGAAACGAGAAGTCATACTCGCACGCAAAGTTTCGCACTCCAACGCGTGCCGCATTTACGACATGGGTGAATACGGCAACACTCATTACGTTTCGATGGAGTATCTTGAAGGATTCACTCTTTCAGAGCTCATTCAAAGAGTAGGAAGATTAAAACTTGTTCAAGGTATTGAAATCATGAAACAGGTGCTTGCCGCGTTGCATGAAGCTCATCGGGTTGGCGTCATTCATCGGGATCTCAAACCGCAAAACATCATGGTCGATACTGAAAACCGGTCCTGGATCATGGATTTCGGCATCTCAACTTCGAGTGATGTAAGCAAACTGACCGCTACAGGAATGCTTATTGGAACACCTTACTATATGGCCCCGGAACAATTAGAGGGGAAAGAGATCGATTCCAGGGCTGATCTTTACGCTTGTGGAATTATCATGTTTCAAATGTTTTCCGGACAACTTCCTTTTGATGCCAGGTCTCCGCTCGGTGTTATTGCCGCCCATCTCAAAGCCGAATTCCCAAGAGTTTCCACTGTTGTGCCGCGATTTCTTCCCGAATTAGACGACATCATCGCCAAAACCCTGGAGAAAGATTTAAATAAACGCTTTCAATCAGCACAAGAGCTTATCAAGGCACTCGAATCGATTGACTCTAATAAGTTAGAACAAGCTGAATCCACAGTATCCCTATCGCCTACCGCTGAAACCAGGGGTATTCTAATGCCTCAGCAAGTTGGCGCTACCGTGTTCGAGACTTCGCCACCAATTCCCATTCCGGTGCCCGGGCGAAAGCCAATCACGGCCTACAAGTGGCTCGGGGCAGGCCTGGCTGCAGTACTGCTTGCAACCATCATCTGGTCCGTCATGCGGAAACCTGTGCCGGACAAGCCTCTTCCGGGTATCGCCTCCGTCCCTGTTGTGATTAATGCACTGCCATGGGCGAGGACGAAAATAACCACCGTTTCCGATCAAATAAGAATTTCTATCCCACCTGAAGAGCAGGTCACGCCCTGCAGTTTCCTGTTGCCTGAAGGCGAATATTCGCTAGAACTTAGCAACGACTCCTCTTCCCCTGTTCTCACAAAAAGGATCGCTGTCAAAGCAGGCGAATCGAATTCGTTCCAATTTACAATGCCGGATTACGATCCCGGAAAACTTTCCGAAGAACTCTCGGATATCGAGTAGGATGATGTTTCGACACATTGCGCTGAGCATCCTGATCTTGTGGAGTGCGCACATTGCGATGGCTCAAGAGTCATGGTGGGAATTTTATGATCTCGCGATAAAAGACATCCGCGCGAAGAATTGGAGCCTGGCCGAAGAAAGATTGAAATCTGCGTTCAGGCTTCAATCCGAACAGGGCCCGAAGGTCAGAACATATGGGGCGAGATTCATCCGCTATTTTCCAGAATACTATTTGGGTGTCGTGTATTTTCATCAAGGTAAACATCAGCAAGCGTTAGAAGAATTTTTACGGGTTCAAAACAAAGGTTTGATTCAAGAAGGGGATGAAGAACACGCGGAACTGACACGACTAAAACAGCAGGCGTTTGCAAAGTTGAATCCTTCTTCGGCACCTCCGGAAATCCCAAATACCCAGCAACAATATGCATCTTTGCTGGATCAAGCACGAAAATCCTTGAGCACAGGCGATAACGAACAGGCTAAGAATTTTGCGAATCAGGCAGTAGCACTGGGAACGAATGATGGGAAGGCGAAGGATCTTCTCAAAAAGATTGATCTGGAAGAGAATCTCGAAGAATTGCGGACTGCGCTAGATAAAAATGATCTGCAACTGGCGCAACAAATTTCAAAAAAAGTTCAAGCGCTGGATCCCGGGAATACCGAATTGGCCCGTTTAGAAAAGCTAGTGGCAAAGAACGCAGCAGAAGTCGAAACCCGCAAACAATATGCAAATCTACTGGAACAAGCCGAACGTCAATTATCGGCGGGCGACTACGGAAACGCCAGGAAGCTAGCGCAGCAAGCACAATCGATCCCGGGAGCCGATGTTTCCAAGGTACAGAATCTGATAAAGCAGATCGAAATTCAGCAAGCTTCGGTGAAACAGCCGGCGGCAGACGTTGAACCGTTACAACAGTTACTGAAAAACGCAAACAGCGCACTGGCCAGGAAGAACTTTGTCGAAGCCAGAAGATTGGCAACCGAAGCAAATCAAATTCCGGGCGGGAATCCTCAAAGTATTCAGAATCTTCTGAAAAGAATTGATTTGGCGGAGAGCGATTTCATACTGGAAGGAGCCCTCCAGAAAAAAGACTGGAATTCAGCGCAACGCGCTGCTGCAAAAATAGCAGCACTGGATCCTACAAATCCTATTATGAAGGACCTTCCTTCTATCATTGAAGAGGGACTGGGCGTTCTGTCTTTCTATTCCGGCCAATACGAGAATTCCGCAAAACTGCTCCAACAGGTCGCTGGAAGGAAGAATTCATCTGCCAAAGCGCATTTCTATCTCGGATGCAACTATGCTGCGCTTGCTTTTTTACAGCAGAAAACGAAAGCAGGGATGGAAGAAAAGCAAAAACTTCTAAAGAACGCTCAAGAGCAGTTCAGTGCATCTCGGAAAATCAATCCATCACTGAAATACGATCAGCGCTTCATTTCTCCACGCATTCTGCAAGTCTACGAACGCATACAATAGCCTCACTGGGCGGTTGTACTGGAATGAGAAGCAGTTTTGAGCATAAAGAAAAAGGACAGGAAACCTAGCCAGTAGATCGCGAGAGCAATCAGAAAATTCATCCGGAATCCCATGGTCAGCGCAAATAAGACGCATAGAATGGAGCCGACCACTGTCATATAAGCATTTAATCCCCAGCCCCAGGGGATTGCTTCAGGAAATCTTTTGCCCACAATCCGC
>JBKKAT010000220.1:0-2517 GCA_046714535.1 Acidobacteriota bacterium
GACAACATTAGCGCAGCTGCTGTCGCTGCATACCTGAACATCGTATGAAGTTGCGCCGCTAACATCGCTCCAATCCAGCGCGGGAGTTGTGGAAATATTCGTCGCACTGTTCACTGGACTCACAAGCGATGGAGCTCCCGGAAGAGTACAACCTCCGGCTGGAGTTGCGGACGCGCAGGTACTTTGCGATGGACCGAAACAATCATTGGAAGAGGCTACGGCTACTACGTTGTAATTGTAGGTTCTGCCATTTACGACCCGAGTATCTGTAAACGAAGTTCCCGTGTGATCCGGGATAACGCCGGAGCTAAACAATCTCACTTTTCCGTAGTTGCATCCCGCGTGTCCTTCCGTTCGTAATACCCAGTATTTCGAAGCGCCGGCCACAGACGTCCAGGAAAGCGCGACCTGATGATCCCCGGGAGTGGCTGTAACAGTAGGCGCCGATGCCGGTGCTCCGGAGCATCCGCTGTTTACCGGAGCCGGTGTGGAACAGGCGATGTTGTGTCGATTAAATGCTGCATAGATGGCGCTCATATGTGGCGTACCGTCGTTCACATTTCCATTGTCATCATCGGCGGCCAGCCACTGCGTATAACCATTCGTGGCGCCGCAACCATTCGATGTTCCCGCCGTGCAATCGCATGCATGCCAGGTTCCTACGTTTCCGCTTCCTTCGTAAAACAACTTGTTTCCAATCATGAAAGCTGTATTGGAGTTGTAATTAAAGGGAGCTGCAACTAAATCGCGCGCAACCAGATCCCAAGCTGCTTGCCGGACTGGCGCCGCAGCACAATGCACCTGGCGTCCGCATGGACCTGTGCTGCTGGAACAGGATGTGCAAACAAAATTCTGGGGCGTATCAGGACTGTTGTGCACGTGACGCGCCCAATCCGCATCACGTACGCCTGAACAATTTGTTGCGCAGTGAACAGGGAATCCCGAATTTGCTTCATTCGCGTTGAAGCCAGTACCGTCTGCTGTTTGACCGCAACCACGATCCAGTGTCCACCAGAAACCATGCCCAACGCACGAAGACTGATAACGATAGAGCGCAGCAATATCCGCATACGCTTCGCTGGAATTACTCAACGAGCCGCCCGAATCGTTATCATCTAGAGCGTGTCCCCATTCGTGATCGAATACGCCGGTTAATTCGCCCGTGTTACGACAGCCTCCACCACTCCGATAAAAATTAATTTGACCGGAGAGCGGACTGTAGTTCGCATTGCACACATCAACAATATTTACATTTGCTGTTAGCTGATTCGTCAGCCATGCATTGGATGGCAGCCAGCCGCGAGCTTGTTCTGCAATCCTGTTTAGTTCATAAAAAGCAGAACGAGCTGATGCCGTGTTGCCGGCGCCTCCGCTGCCAGGTGTTGTGCAGTCATGTTGACCATTCGTACCACCAAGGTTGATGCTTCCCGCTGCGCTCGAACTAACGCTGCCGCAAGTGTCGGATATTCTGATGTACCTGCCGTTCAGTGTAGTGGTTACATTTCCGCTGGTGTATTCAAAAACACCTGCGCTATTTGCATAGTTGTTCGGAGAAGCTAATCCGGTATTGGCCCATGGCATCGGCCAGTTGGATTGCATAATTCCGCAGAATTCATTGGAGGGGCAAATGTCCGTGGCCGTTAGTGGATAAACTCCACCTTCGATTTTTTGCTTTACATACTGAGTCACATCTTGAAAGGAAATGAGCTCTTCTGTTTGAGCATCCACCATCACTTCCCATTCAGCCTGATCCGGATCCCGAACAAAAACATAGGACCAAACCAAACGATGGCGATAACCTTTTCCGAGTGGACCATTGAATGATTCTCCTGATTGATACTCCCCGGGCGCGTAAGGAACGATTTCCATCGTTGCGTCTTTTACAAATCGATCATTCTTCGATTTTCCGCCCGCATGCGCAAAGCCTTTTTCAATCGCTTTTTGTTTTGGAACTTTTGCGACGGTATCCATGCGCACATCGCCCCAGCTCTCGGTTCCAATCACAACCAGGTTGCCGTGACTGATCGTTGCCGCAATCCTGCCATACCGCACGGGGATCCCTCTCACCGCTTGCGGAATGCTCACTTGCCACAATTTTTCCGTGACCTGGGTTGCATTGATTTTTCCCATTTGGCGAACATCGAGGCCTAGAGTTTTGTGATTGTCCTGGATGAATCGTTTGACAAGATCGGCGACAACCGATGCATCGATCTGATGAATGTTCCTTCCCAATTTGCGCGAAACATCTGCTATGGTTATTCGGTTATCGACTCCGTCTCCCGGAATCAGAGGAACATGTCCCATGATGTTTGTGGGTGTTGCAGAACGTGGATCGATGAATACACGGAAATGAGATCCGTAGTTGCCGAAGAAACGATCCCATTCCTGGCGATTCGGTAATTGCAGAATTACATTTTCCAATTCTGCATTGGCCGAACTAATCGCCAGATCCTTTTTAAAGAAAGCTTTATGGTCCAGGCCGGGATTTCGTTTGTCAGGCTGGATCGCCCAGCTCGT
>JBKKAT010000221.1:0-4496 GCA_046714535.1 Acidobacteriota bacterium
TGCTCGGAATTTTCGTTCTTCACTCAGCACTCAGCACTTTGCACTCAGCACTCATTTATATCGGGTTCCATGCTTCATGACGATATCCACACTGTGCAACAAATTGATGTGCCGTAGAACGTCTCCACGGACCGCAATGATGTCCGCGTATTTGCCTTCCGAAATGGTACCAAAGTCTTTTTCCACTTTCATGGCAACAGAGGGCCAGTACGTTGCCGCGCGTATGGCATACATCGAATCCACTTTGAATATATTCACCCATGCATCCAGTTCTTTCCATGTCGATTGACTATGAAACTTCATGGGGATACCACTATCCGTGCCGACCAGGAGGACCACGCCCGATTCGATCAGTTGTTGGAATTTGCGCGAAAGAGTGGGTCGCCGGCTCGGTGTGATCTGAAAATAAGGTAAACGATCAGGATGCAAGATCGAATCACGAATGTCTTGAATGATTTCCTTTGGCAATCCTTCTTTCCAGGAAGGATCATCTAATTCTTCCGGATTGTCACGAAGCCATTCGTAATTCAGTAATCCTTCCACCGTTGGGGTCCAGAATAGAGGACCCAGATTCATTTTTGCGGTTCGCTCGCGAATCATAGAAATGACGTCGGGAGGATACTCGGGCGCAGTGGCGAGCCCTGTGTGCTCAAAACAATCCACACCTGCCTGCAGCCCTCTGCGAATCTCTTCCGGCCTGTGAGAATGAGCAACCACAGGAAGCTTATGCTTGTGCGCTTCATCAACAACGGCATTGACTTCTTCCATTGTCATTTGATCCTGATCGATCAGTTTAATAACATCCACACCGGCTTCCGCGAGCTTACGGACCTTTGCCCGCGCATCGGATACGCCTTTAACTCCCCAGCGAAAAAATTCAGTTCCAGGATACGGTTCGTGTTGAATAAAAGGACCTGACACATACAGGTTGGGTCCGGGAATTTTTCCTGATTTGATCGCCTCGCGAACAGCAATGCTTTCGCGCAAGGGAGCGCCCAGATCACGCGCACTGGTCACGCCGGCTAAAAGAAGCTGTTTTGCCGAAGAAGGCATGATTACGGATTCATACAGTGGCGGATACGTTTTGTCCCAGTGGTCGTAATCTGCGTGACCATTGATGTCCAGATGCACATGCATGTCCCATAGACCGGGCAATACGGACATACCTTCGGTAGAAATAATTTCTGCACCCTCCGGTATCTTCAAAACACCAACCTGTCCAATTGCTTTGATTCGTTCCCCTTCGATCACGATCACACTGTTGCGGATCGGCTTACCGCCATAACCGTCTATCAAAGTTCCACCCACCAGCGCCTTCACTTGCTGCGCCGCTGCATTCGCGAAAAAAAGAAAGGAAAGGAAAAAGCAAAGAAGAAGTTTCAATGTTGATTTACCTCCTGTGCCATTTTAACAGAGGTATGGAGCGCAGGCGTCCCGCCTGCTAATTCTTTTGCTGCCAGCGGTAAATCACGTGCGAAAGCACAACCATTCCGGCCGTGAGAAGCAGATACATCATTTGTACGGATAAAGTGGCAGTACCGAACCAGCCGGCAAAATCGAAACCAGGTGTTTTTCCGCCATCATTCATGACCAGATACAAAAACATCAGGAAAGTAACCATGAATGCTTTTGGGTTCCCACTTGCGATCCCGAGTGCAATCGCGGTGGATGCCAGGAATGCTGATCCAAGGATGAGGGAAAGGCATGCGGACGGTTTGGAAAAAAGCAGACGAACCGCAGGAATCGTTAGAACAAGCAGAACCAGTGCGAAGGCGGCGCCCAATTTCCACCCGACAAAGTGAGGTTTACGCAAAGGCATCGATTCCAGCATGCTACTCGTTCCTGCGGTTTTTTCGCGGCAGGGCAAATCTGCGAGAATCATTGCTACCCCGACAAAGAGCGCAGGCAAAAGTCTTTGTTGAAGCGATTCCATTCCGGAAAGCGATCCCGCAATCAAAGAACCAAGCACAAGAAATAGTGTGAGTGGTTTCAATTGAAGAGTCAGCATCACTTCAGAAAAGATGGCGTTGAAAAATCCGGGTCTGGCCGAAAATCTTCTCATTGAAAAAAGTGGCACTGTCAGCGGCCTGATGAGCGAATTCAACCGTCCCAGAAGACTTTTGCGCGTGCCCACCTGCGATGACTTGACGCTGGTGGGATTGAACCGGTGAAAAACGAGCAAAGCGCCGATCACAAAAATTAACGGAAATAAGGTCGATACAATGCGAGGCAGGACCCACGCCCGGGACAACGTCAAACCCGGAAACAAAAAAGGTGGTTTAGACGCATCAAAACTGCTGCTTCCGATGGATAATGAATCTGAGTGAGTAATCTGCTTTACTTGTTCCAGCATGAACGCAAAACTGAAGGTATCGAAGTAAGAACTCCAGTTCGCGCCTCCCGTTTTTTCAGCGGAAGTTGCAACCATGGCCAAAGCAAACAACCACACAAAGAAGTAACAGAGATCTCCGAATCGGCCGGACAACCAGCGAATCGATTCAAACAGCACCGCAATGGCAGAAACGAAAACAATCATCGGCGGTAACAACAGCGCGTAGTGCCATAGAAACGAAGAAAACCGGACTGCAGCTTCGCCGCGTACTAGCTGCATCACAATGCTGCTCAGCATGAATCCGAAGATAATGACCGTCAGGAAGAGAACATTGCCCAGGAAAATGCCAATCAAGTATTCATGGTTGCGAACCGTTGTGGAAGCGATCACGAATCCTGTGCGTGTCCGCGTATCTCTGCCGATTGAATTACTAACAAGGTAGTAGCCGACCAATCCGAGCATAATGCCGCACAGAGAAGCGGTGGCCAGGGCAAGAGCCGGCGAGTTGTAGAGAGCCCGTTGCTCCTTCATTTGAAGAAGCGCGCGACCGGTTGAAGGATTCGGAATCCACAAATAAGCAGTGATGCAAAGCAAAAGAAAAATAACGGCTGTCGAAGAACGCCGGAATCGAACCCGGAAATCTGTCGAAGTGATCGCGCGGATTCGCAGCAGGGCTGCGTTCACGCTGCAACTCCGGCGAAGTTCATCCAGTAGAGAAATGAATCTTCGAGATTTGGTTCCGTGGAGATCGCGTTAGGAACAGGCGATTCGGGATGCACGAAACGCATGTGAATACCGTCAGGCCGCCGAATCGCGCTCGAAACTTTTAGTGTCCCCCGCAATTGTTCGAATTCAGTAGAAGGAACGATGCATTCCCAAACCTTTCCTACTGCGGCCCGGAGCAACGATTCGGGCGTCCCGCAGGCCGCTAGAGTTCCGTTGCGCATAATTGCAATTTCCGTTGCAATCGACTCAATGTCCGAAACGATATGCGTGGATAAGATGACCAGTTTGGAATGGCCGGTGTCCGAAAGGATATTGCGGAAACGCACTCTCTCTTCCGGATCGAGCCCTGCGGTCGGCTCATCAACAATCAGTAAATCAGGATCGTTGATTAGTGCCTGAGCGATTCCCAGGCGCTGTTTCATCCCACCGGAGAAGCCACCAATCATGCGTTTCGTGAACGTATGGAGATTCACGAGCTCCAACATTTCCTGCACTTTTTTGCGGTCATGAACTCCTTTGAGAGCGGCAAAATAGGAGAGGAATTCCGCAGCCGTCAGGTTGTCATACACACCAAAATCCTGCGGTAGATAGCCAAGCCTTGCCCGCACAAACTCAGGGTCTTTGACGATGTCCTAATCCTGGAAAAAGAGCCGGCCGGAAGTTGGTTTCGTGATCGTTGCAAGCATTTGCATTAATGTGGTTTTGCCGGCTCCATTCGGTCCTAGCAAGCCCAGCACTCCGGACGGAATGTTCAACGAGAAATCCTTTACCCCGAAAACTCCGGATCGATATTTTTTGGATACATTTTCAATTCTGATCATTGGTATTCCCCTTTAGCCCTGAACAGCTAAGACGCCAGGTACAATATACGGAGAATTTGTGGGGGTTGTTCTAGTGTCCTAACTAATTACTTCTAGTTTGGCTTTTGTCCAGGCGTTCATACCACCGACAACGTTGGTGATATGAAGAAATCCTTGTTGTTCAAGCAGGCTGGTTGCTGCTGAAGAACGATAACCACCGGCACAGATAGCGGTGATCTTTTTTCCGCGGTCCAGCTGACCGGCCTTCTCACGCAGTTTATTGAGAGGGATATTGAATGCTTGTTTGATATGACCGGAGGTCCACTCGCCCGGTCTGCGCACATCCAGAATCTGCTCTGTCGCGCCTTCTTTGATTCGACGTTCCAGTTCATCAACACTGATTTGTTCCGTGGTGGCAAGAGGTAGGTTCGCCTGGTGCCAGGAAAGAATGCCGCCACCAAGAAAACCGACAACATTCTCATGACCGACTCTGGCAAGACGGAGCCGCGATTCCTGCACCCGTTCTTGATCCTCAGCAACAAGCACAATGCGGTTCTTCAACGGAATCAAAGTACCGGCCCAGGTTGCGAATTGTCCGCCCAATCCAATATTGAAAGAACCTGGAATGTGGCCTGTAC
>JBKKAT010000222.1:0-4177 GCA_046714535.1 Acidobacteriota bacterium
TGATTGACCGACGCGACAACGTTGATCTGGTCTGGCCAAGGACTCATTAAATTTTTTGTCGGACGACGTCATTGCGTTGTTGAGTCGTTGGGTCGTTGCTGATAGTATGAACTCATTGGGGGAAATAGTTTGAAGCCAGTACGGATTGCAATAGTTGGTGACTATGAGCCGGGGTGGTCACATCATCTGACCATCAATGATTCACTTCAGCATGCCGCCGCTCGTCTTTCGATTTCAATCGACCCACAATGGATTGGCACTGATGTGATGAGCACGCAGGGGACTGGAAATCTCGATTCGTTTGATGGCATCTGGTGCTCCTCAGGAAGTCCATACAAGAGTATGGAAGGGGCAATAAGCGCCATTCGGTTCGCACGAGAAGGACTGCGGGCGTTTTTTGCAACGTGAGGCGGCTTCCAACATGCTCTGGTAGAGTATGCGAGAAACGTTCTTGAGATTCAGGATGCAGATCATGAAGAAACTTCACCGGATGCAGGCAGTCTTGTCATCACAAAATTGTATTGTTCGCTCAAGGAGCAGTCGCAACAGGTTCAAATTCTTCCCGGCACGTTGGCCGCCGAAGCATATGAAAACGAAACTGCTGTGGAACAGTTTATGTGCAACTTCGGCTTGAACCCCGATTACCGTTACGTTCTCCTTCGTAAACCTCTCCGTCTTTCCGGAATCGGGCCTGATGGCGAAGCACGAATTGTTGAGCTCCATAACCATCCCTTTTACGTTGCTACTCTTTTCGTACCGCAGCTCGCATCCACGACGGAACATGCGCATCCGCTCATAGAACAATTCGTGAAAGCTGCTATCCCATCACAAGAGGGTTGGCAGTAGAAAAGATTCCGTGGGAGAATCTCTCCCAGGAATGGAACTGCGGGCGTTCGGAAAAAATCCACTGAAGGTTTCCGTACTTGGATACGGCGCCGGCGCAATTGGAGAGTCTTCCGTCTCCGAAAAGGAATGCGATCATTTGCTCAATTCCATCGTGGATGCGGGAATCAACTTAATTGATACCGCAAGATCCTACGGATTATCAGAAGAACGAATCGGCCGGCACTTGAAGAAAAGGCGCAAGGACATTGTCCTATCTACAAAGATAGGTTATGGAATTCCGGGGTATCAGGACTGGACCGTTGCGATGATTGAAACCGGTGTCGATCATGCGTTGCGTTTGCTGCAGACCGATTGTATCGATATCGTTCATTTCCATTCTTGTCCGGTAGACACTTTGAAAAAGGATGGAATCATCGATGCACTGGAGCGCGCCGTGAAAGCAGGTAAGGTGAAGGTACCGGCATATTCAGGCGATAACGAACCTTTCGAATGGGCCCTGAATTCCAACCGGTTTGCCGGCCTGCAAATATCCATCAATGTATGCGATCAACGATCCATTCCATTTGCAAAAAAAGCGGCAGAGCAGGGGATTGGAATCATTGCAAAGCGCGCGCTTGCCAATGCCCCATGGCGAGAGGTTCCATCCATTGCCGGTGATCAAGCTGCGGCTGAATACAAATTGCGATGGCAAAAGATGGCTTTGGATTTTCCGGTTGAACAGGCTGCGGCGATCGCGCTCCGTTTTGTTGCTTATTTACCAGGAGTTCATGCGTGTCTTGTCGGCTCAAGCAATTTGCAACACATTCGTGAGAATATCGAGTTCATCCAACAAGGGCCGTTACCGCAGGAAACTGTAGAGAAGATTCACTCGGCTTTTGAAACAAACGGTAAAAACTGGACAGGTCAAATTTAATGAAGCGCCAGCATTAATTAAGGAGCGCCGGCTTCAGCCGGCATTGTGGGCCCGCGGTTATTGGCAAAATAAACGGGTACCCCTTGACAAGGGGTAGTCAAAGTGAAGAAATCGAAAAGAACGATCGATAGTAGAGGGGATACTAATGATGCAGAAAAAAAACTGTTCCGGATAAGGCGCAAGATCCACGAGCTGTACTTCAAGAAGGGATATACGAAGAAGGCAATCGCCCGGCATTTGAGGGTAACCAAGAAATTTGTTATTAAATGGACGCGGGCAATTGACCAGGATTTTGCGATAGATGCTCGTGGATGGAAGATGGGCCGAGGTCGAAAGTGGAATGAAGGTGATCGCGACAGGATCAAAATCATCCATGAATCACTGACCAAGGATCCATTGCAATTTTATTGGGGAGCCACTGCCGTTCAGCAGGAATGGCGAAGGAGATTCCCGGATGTTGTGGCACCGCCGGTAAGAACGATTGGTCAAATTTTATCGACACTGGGTCTTTCAAAAGGTAGAAAGAGTAAAAGAAACAAAGGTGCAGCGCGGTATCTTTGTTATCCGGAACACACAATTTATGAGGCCTTAGGTTATCGGGTTTTAGAAGTTGATTTCATTGGGTGCAAATTTTTTTCTGGTTCTAAGCGACCATTGAATTTCGTCGGGTTCAGTTTCAAGAAAAACCCACGATTGCGTCATTTCATTCGAGTCACGAGTGAAAGTTCCAATAGTCTCATCGGAGCATGTCAATATTTTTTCAAGAATTTCGAAATTCCGGGTGCAATGAAAGTCGATAATGGTCCCGCGATGATCGGCGGGCCAAAGACAGCCAAGAGAAATGTCTCGCGAAGTGTTTTATTTCTCCTGCAGAACCGAGTAATCCCGATCTTCGCCGTGCCCCGCAGACCATTTTCGCAAGCTTCAATTGAAGGCAACAACAGCGTTTTTGCCAGAAAATTTTGGAATCCGACTTATTTTGAATCGGTCTCGGAAGTTGATACCAAACTGCAGTGGTTTAATGATGCCTCACAAAGATACACAAATTACCAACGACCTTTAGTTTCTGAGCCAGCTCACAAAGAATTCGTACCCAAAGTTTTATTTATCCGCCAGGTCAAGGAAGGAAGCTCTTCGGAAGGCATTATTAGTGTTCTACATGAAGATGTTTCTGTTCCAGAAAGCTATATCAATTATTTTGTTTTGGCCGAATGGAATCTAGCAAAAGAACAGTTAAGCGTTTCCATCGAGAAGGACCAAAAATCAGAACTGATTCAGACAATTCCTTTTTCGATTGGTTATGGCTACAAACGGCCGTCCCGTTAACGCTACTTGTCACTCAAAACACTGTGCGAAAAATCATGAAATTTTAAAAAAATGAGTTTAACGCTTTCTGGAATGCCGGATAGGCAGAAAAAAAAGGCAGAGCAAACACTCTGCCTATCCGTTTATTCCCCTGCCTCGGCGCTCGAGTCGCTCTCCAGCGTTGCTCTATCCTCCGGGCAGGACCAAACAGAGTACCATTGAAATGCAAAATTCAATCAAACAGGGGGTATCCTTTTATTTTGCATTTGACCGCCGCCGGCTTTAGCCGGCTCTTAACACTTGCCCTGATCGTGCTCGTACTCGAATGCATGCTATCATCGCTGAAAGGGTATTTGTTGAACCTCCAATGAAGCACCGGAATAAAATCATTCCCTTCAAGCGACGGACTGGAACGCTGCTTTTCATTCTGATTGCCGGGCTGACGCAGGTTGCATACACCAGAGTGACCAATGCACCTCCGGCATTCGATCCAATTCCCAGCCAAACGATCGCAGAAGATTCCACAAGTAAAACTATTTCCATCACGGGCGTTACTGCGGGGTTGAATGAGACAGGCCAATCAGTGAATTTCACTGCAGGCTCCAGCAACCCCACAATCGTTCCGAATCCAATCATCAGCGGAACACGATCGAAGCGCGCTCTGATATTTCAGCCGTCACCGAATGCAAACGGAGACGTTACAATTACTGTAACTGCAACGGACAATGGGAACCCTACAGGAACATTTTCGAGATCTTTTGGAATTTCAGTCACAAGTGTAAACGACGCGCCGGTTCGAATATCACCGGTCACCATAGCCACAGTCACAACAGTCACCGGAAGCAATTTTCATTCTGCCGGGTTGAGTACTCTTGTATACACTCCCGGCCCGAGTAACGAAGCAACTCAGTCCTTGACGTTAACCGTTACTGCGATTCCCCCAACAACGATTGGGACCATTCATCCTTGCCAGACTTGTCCACCCGCAACAACAAATATCGCTTACAGTATCACCCAAATGAGGTCTCTTCTCTTCAAGCCCGCAGCAACGGGCAGCGGGGGAACAGGACAGTTGACATGGACGGTCAGAGACAATGGCACACCCCCCACGTC
>JBKKAT010000223.1:0-2790 GCA_046714535.1 Acidobacteriota bacterium
GCTTGCTGGCGATGGCGTCGCATCAATCGACGTAAAAAAGGGGACTTGGCGTCCCCTTTCTCGATGATCCCTGATTTACCATTGGCAGCCTGTCTCGGGCGGCGAGTCCATATTGCTATCGTGCTCGAATGTGTATTTTTTCCGGATTTGTAGTTCGCCAAAAAATGAATCTGCCTCTATCTCTTAGAGAACTTACAAAGAAGACTCAATTGAGTAGTGCGTTTAGCTTTTTATAATCTAACCGTTCAAATCTAGCTTCTAGATTTTTTGATGCCACCTCGACATAAACTGGAACAATTAGATCCGCCGCATTAAAAACCGTGAATACCATGTTAGCTCCAAAGCTATGCTCATTCATATCTCGCCTTACTATAGTAGTCGGCAATGTCGAAACCAAATCATCTGGAGTTTTGTAAATTCGCAATATTTTTATATCTTAATATTAGCCTCTTCTACCGTCGCCGGAGTTATCGGATCCTCCATTAGCGACGAAGTTTTCACTAACCTCGCACTATCCTTCCAGACACTTGAGAAATCATAAATCAGCTCTTCATAGTTCGCCACCAACTTCTTATCCAAACCACAAACCGCTTTGTTTATAAGCAAACCATTTTGGTTGCTACGAATATTGGCGTATATACAATCAACAACCAACCCCTCACCACTTCTTTTTACCGTGACATATGCTTCGAACGGCGTACTAGTTGCCAAGTTCTCATAATGCAAGACTTTTCGCCCATCAAAACCCACCAAATCCCTGGTAATTTCGCCCTTGTTCCCTATTACTCCTCTTGCCAGAAAACTTCCACCAGACCAACTAACCTTTAACCCTTGCGTCCTCTTATCCACCTCATATAGATCATCAGCAAAACTCTTATCAAGTTCAACTGCGTAGGTATTCACAGCGCCACACAATGTAAGTATGAATATTAAAGCACTCATTTTCATGATTAATTCTTCTCCGGCGCTTAGATGTAGCTTTCAATATCTCTTCAAATTTCTCAGCATACCCCGCGATCAACTCTTTATCATCGACCCCGTTTATCACCATTCGCGCACCAATGTAATCCTTACCACTATTAGATATATATGCTCCTATCTTTGCACCACTGAATATACCTTCTTTCATCCCCCAAATCATTATAGGTATGGAGTTTTTAAACTCGGCTGCGGCCTCAGGATTAGAAACAAAATCGATACTAAAATACTCAGTTGCCTTCCGGTAATTCTTCTTCCACGTCAAGTGAACTAATCCTCGGCCACGATATTTGTATCCGTCCCCTTCGACCGTGTTCTCGTAATTTATAGCGTAAAAAGGGACGGATTTATTTATAGAGCACATCTAGAACTATAAACAAAACCGCCCTTTTCGCCCCCTTCAGCTTCGTTCAATTACTCGCTTTGGAATTTTTTCAGTCTTTCCAGACTGGACCATAAGCGAGTGATATTTTTTGTAGTTTTCCGCAGCCAACTCCTTACTGCCAAGCCCCCAATAACTATCAGCCAAATTTAAATAAGCGACTACCCTGTCTGGATTATTTTCAACAATATAATTCAGCAGCTCAACCGCCTCACTATAATGACCTGACTGTTCAAATAAAAATCCGAGATCATTCGACCATCCTGGATTTTTTGAAAAATAGTATTTTCCTACTACATAGGTCTCAGGCGCGCATATAGAGTCTTCGTTGCCACCAGCAATAAAGTAACCCATCAACTCATTAAATTGCTCTTTATTGCCTTTCTTATAAGCCGTAAGCGCCTTATCAAAATTATTGCTAACATCGACCGGCATAAGCTTTTCGCGACTGTCTTTTCCAGACTGGCTTTCCATGTGCAACGTTTTCAAGTACTCAAAGGCATCAGCACCATTAAATTCATCTAACGACTTCGAGCTAAAACGACCTAGCGGTAACGCATACACGCCTAACAGCGACCGGTCACACGCTTCGTTATTTGTCACAAGAAGCAAATTTTTAAGAACCATTTTTTTTGCTTGAGGGTCGTATTTAAACTGCAAATTAAAATTGTATTTTGCGTTATCTTCCTCAGTTGTTTTTAGATACAGATATTCTCCTGGACTTACAGATGCATACTTCAAAGAAACAGTTTCACCTTGTACATCCACAACACTGATAACATTTTTCGCTGCGATAGAAGTACCAACATCAAACCCATCGTAGCTAGCAGGAGAATATGTATTTTTTATTCTTGGTAACGCTAATTTTGACTCCACTATCACAGACGGCTTAGTCCCATCAGCGATTACAAGTAGCTGTTGCGCTTCATCACCTGGCTCCACTTTCAGGACCAAAAGCTTTTGATCCTTTAAACCCTCTATCAAATTCACATTTAAAGATTTGAGAATTTTAGAACTGGCAGGCACCCCATTGCTTTCTCCCGCCCAAGCAACCGAAACTGCCGCAAGCAAGAAAGTTGATGCGATTAGCGGAACGTAATCAGATTTACGAATCATTGGGAGAACACCTGATAAATTTCAGTAAAATGTGTGCGACGCTCTGCATAGCTCTCAGTTTTCAAATTCACAATCTTAGTAATATTGTCAGTACTCTCCACATTTGGAGCAACTTTATTATTAAGATGTTGCCACTCCCAAAAGCCCATCGCCGACAACAAACCTATTTTTGTATCAAGCAATTGGTCAGGGTTGGCAACAATGTCAATTGTTTCTTCAGGCAATTTGGCTTTTAGAACATCTTCGACCGCCTTGTAGTTTGCCTTCCATGTAAGCTGAATGAACCCTTTCCCTTTATAACTCAACCCTTCAGC
>JBKKAT010000224.1:0-3825 GCA_046714535.1 Acidobacteriota bacterium
GTATTGCACTACCGTCTTTATAGAATTCAACCTTATCGACGTTCTGGTTATCGGTAACCTGAACCGAAAGACCAAGGTTGTGATTCGGAGGAAATAATGCGGAATCACTCGGGCACACGAATTGAACAGTTGGACGATCAGGATCGAAAGATGGTTTTACAACGATGGTGAAGTTTTTCGCTGTTGTATTTCCAACATGATCGTAACCAATGACACTGCCGATGATGGTTGTATCGGAAGTAACCGATGGCGCCGTAAATTGCGCCTGGTATGTGGGAGACGTATCGGAAAAGACTGCTGAGTTCCAGGAGAATTCAACTTTATCAACTTTTACGTTGTCCGTTGCGTTCGCACTAACGGTGAAACTTGCGCCTTCGGTGACTTCCAATTGAGCACTTGGAGGACTCGTTATATCCACAACAGGCGCTTCCGTATCGGCTTTTGCTGTGAAAGTGAATTTCGGTGTAACGCTCGACTTGCCGGAATCATCCGTTGCGCGAACTTCGATGAAAACCGATGAACTGTCGGTCAGGTCGGAAGGCAAAGTAATGTCTCTTGATCCTGATGCAGCTGAGCCGGCATCAATCGTTTGATTGATGGCGCCCGTTGCAACGATCAGGACTTTCGAAATCGCTCCGTCATCCGTTACGTTGTAATTGACTCGAATCGTGCTTCCGACCGTGACATTACCCGGAGCAGGAGTAGTGCTTGCGCTGACTTGCGGCGCCGTATCGGGAACGAGTTCGATGCTGATTGAATTTTGCGGTGAAGTATTGCCCGCGCGATCGGTGGCCGATGCTTTTACGACAAGCAGATTGCTCCCGTTTGCAGCTATGGTAGTCAGACTGCCCGGAATGTCATATTGGTAGGCCGGGACCGTATCATGGAATTTCAACACGCCAGTGATGAAGAAATCAACATTCACCAGAGTCTCTGCGACAGTTGCAATAACTGAAACTGACGTTCCTTCGCGAATCTTGTTGTCCGGATCGCTGGAACTCAGAACGGGTGATGGCGGTGGTAGATTGTCGATCGTGTCAAACACGGTTGTGTAAGTGGTTGTTTGAATGTTGCCGGATGAATCGCTGAATCCAGACATTGTGAAAGTGATCCGTTCATTTTCGGCAAGCGGTGAAGTGAATGTGAACGTTAGAATCGTACGCGCTGTATTCCAGCTTCTCGTTGTTTGCAGCGAAGTTCCAGCTGCGTTTTTAATGCTAAAGGTCCCTTCTCCCGCAATGCTTTCGTTGAAGTAAACCTGAAGTTTCGCATTCAGTGGGACATTGAAAGCCAAATTCAGCGGCACAGTCTTCGTGATTTCCGGCGGAGTCTTGTCCGTGCTTGTAAAGGAGGCAATGAAATTCGCGGTCATTGAATTTCCCGCGACGTCTTCGGCGGAAGAGGCAACGACAATGTTGTAAGTTATCTGCGATGCTAAAGGTGCACCTGGCACAAAAGTAAGTTCAGTACCAGAGAGAGTTGTTGTGCCGGCAACAGAACCTCCGGTAGAAGTAAGCGAAAATGCTGCTTTCGTAGATACCGGATCCATTGCCTCGCTGAAAACAACTTTGATTGTTGTATCGCTGGGAACGTTTGTTGCGCCTGCGGAAGGAACAGAGGAAACAACCGTTGGCTTGATCGAATCAAGATTGAGTTGATGAGTATTCAGATCGTTTTCAAATGCGATTTCATCTGTGACTCGCGCCTCTCCTCCGTTGATCAAGTCATCGGCGGTGAGGGTGTAGGCGCCAATTGGAACACCAACAATGCTGAATTGTCCGGCGCCATCCGTGTACGCGAACAATTCATAGTTCGTGCCTTTTAAAGTGATCGAAACATTCGGAGCCGCAACAGAATTGCGAAGTACAGTTCCCTGAACAGTTCCGGATTGAGTCAGCGGAACGGTTTCATTTTGTACTTCGCCATCACCGGCGAAGGTTCCGGATCCGCTGCCGGTCAGCAATTCACCGGACTTCGCCATGATCGTGTATTTGGAAGTCGGCACGTGCAAGAATTGAACCGTACCGTTTGCGGGAATGCCGGTAGATTCTACGCGCGCGCCCATGTCGTTGACATAGGTAAGCGTTACCGTATTGGATTCGTTCGGAATAAAACCGGTTACGGAAACGTTGAGTGTGTTCAGTCCCTTTAATTTTAGGATCGCGGGTGTTTCTCCCGTGCTATTCAAAGTAACAGTCACGATGCCGCGGTAAGGTTTGCCCCGATGCGAGAAGTTCGTTGTGAGTGTGTAGTTTCCATACGGAAGTGCGTCTACTTCGAAATTTCCATCCGGGGCGTCGATCAGGAGATTTACGAATGGCCCACTGACCTCGACAACTGCGCCTGTGCCGAGTGGAATTTGAGTGCCATTAAAGAACTGAATCAATCCACGAATTCGACCGCCAGGTTGCAGCGTCACGTTCTGGCTTTTCTGCTCACCATCCTGCAGGATGCTGCCGGAAACCTGTCCTACGAGCAGGTCCTTTTTCGCGACAAGACTATAGGGACCCTGCGGGACGGCGCCGAATAAGAAATCCCCGTTCGCACCGCTGGTAGCTTCCAGTTCGGTTAGCACAATGCCCGAAGAGGTCAACTTGAGATGGGCTCCGGATGTTGGAGTGACGCCGTTAAAGTCGAAGACAAAACCACGAAGCGAGCCTAGTCCCTCCAAAGACAGATTTTTGTTCACGATCTGGTTATGGGAAGTAATTACGAATGTATTAGTAGATGCGCGGCGCCCGGTACTTTTTGAAAATGCGCCAAGCTGGTAAGTATCGTTATCGGTGCGGCTGACTGGAACGTACCGGAACAGATAGTTTCCGTTTCCGTCTGTTGTAGCGATTCCAACACTCGTTAATCCCCTTGTTAGCGTGACCTCTGCTGCGACCACACGCGTGACACCATCCGATTGAAAAACGGTTCCATGCACCGTACCTGTCGGACCCAGAATCACGTCCAGTGAAACGTCTGCTTTGTGGATGGTTTTCGTTCCTGCTCTTCCACCGGTTGTTCCATCGGTCGCTTCGATGGTGATCGGACCTTCCGGAACTGCGTTGAAACGATACGTGCCATCCGGCGCCGAAACTCCTTGCAACGTTCTGGCCAAAAGACCAGGCACCTCCAGTTTCAGAGTTGCTCCCGCAACCGGATTGCCTTCGGCATCTTTAATCATGCCGTGTATGGAACCAGCGCCAAGCAAATGAATATCGAGTGTCGGGTTTACGCAGGGAGCTTCACAAATGGATAGCTCCACTTGGCCTTTGGTTAAACCGGCGCTGGCTGTGAAAGTTGCTGCCCCAAGAGCAATGCGATTGAATGTAAAAGTGCCGTCCGGTGCAGTGGTTAGCGTTTGCGTTCCGGAGTCGCCAGTGTAAGTCACCTGAGCCTGAACAGGATTGAGATCCGCATCATGAACGATGCCCGAAATGTTTGGATTTGCTGAAAGCAAAATGTCTACTTGAGCTGTGGGCCCTGTTAGAGTGCCGCTCACTCGTCCGGGTAATGTCAGTGGCGTGCTCGCTTCCGCCATAAACGATGTCCGGAAAATATCAGAAAAGACCGCATTTCCTGCGGCATCGGTGGTTTTTCTGAAGCTGATCTCGCGTCCAATCCGCCCATCATAATCAAATGTCACCGTGGAAAAAGTTACCGGAGTTACAACCGGGCTGGCATCTGTTCTCACATTTACGGTGACTGTGCCTTTGCCAAGAAAGGTCACATTGGATACGGCGTTTCTGGCGCCTTCGAAGATGCGTATTTGATTACCGGAGCCACCATCATTCTGATTCGGTGCGATGGCGTGCACGACATAGTGATTGAAGGGGA
>JBKKAT010000225.1:0-2616 GCA_046714535.1 Acidobacteriota bacterium
GCCGTATACACTGCGCTCTTGTATTTATCCGCATATTCCTGAATCCGCCCTCTCCGCACATTTTTCAGATCCATCACAAAATTTAATTTTTCCTCATTGATGCCTTCCGGATCGTAAATATAACCACTCGAATCCGAAAGCGTAACGCATTTGCCACCCAGTTGATTCACTTTTTGCACCGTGTACTGCGCCACGTTTCCGCTTCCCGAAACGAGACAGGTTTTTTTATCGATCGCTTCCCTTTTCGTTTTCAGCATTTCCACCGCGAAATAAACAGCGCCGTACCCGGTTGCTTCCGGCCGGATTAAAGAACCGCCCCAGTTCAATCCTTTTCCGGTCAAGACTCCTGTAAATTCCTTTGTGATCTTCTTGTACTGGCCAAAAAGGAATCCGATCTCACGGCCACCCACACCAATATCACCGGCTGGAACATCCGTATCCGGACCGATGTGCCGGTACAACTCATTCATAAAACTTTGACAAAAACGCATTACTTCGTTATCGCTCTTTCCTTTCGGATCGAAATCAGAACCTCCCTTACCTCCACCCATGGGTAGTGTGGTCAAACTGTTTTTGAAGACCTGTTCAAACGCCAAAAATTTCAGTATGCCGAGATTCACGGAGGCATGGAAGCGCAAACCACCTTTATACGGACCGATCGCGCTGTTCATTTGAACGCGGAATCCACGGTTCACCTGGATCTCTCCCTGATCATCCATCCAGGGCACCCGAAACATGATCACTCGCTCCGGTTCAATGAGCCTTTCCAGAATTTTAGCGGTGCGATATTCGGGATGCCTTTCAATCACGAGTTCCAACGAATCCAAAACTTCTTCAACGGCTTGATGGAATTCAGGTTCACTCGGATTCTTTGCTTTTACGGATGCAACCAGTTCGTTTGAATATGTCGACATACGATCTCCTTTAAGAATGAAGTAATGCTGTTAGATTCATGTATGGGATGAGGACCTCAGGAATTTTAACAGTCCCATCCGGCTGCTGATAATTTTCCAAAATTGCTGCAACGGTCCGGCCGATGGCCAGTCCGGATCCATTGAGTGTATGGACCAGCCGGGTGCCTTTTCCCGCGGAAGGTTTGTAGCGGATATTTGCACGGCGTGCCTGAAAATCTTCAAAGTTAGAACAGGAAGAAATTTCTACAAATGCATTTTGGCCCGGCATCCAGACTTCCAGATCATACGTTTTAGCAGCAGAGAAACCCATGTCGCCGGTGCACAGGAGCATCACACGATATTTCAAACCGAGGCGGCCAAGAATTTCCTCTGCGTCCTGAGTCAGTGATTCATGTTGTTGATAGGATTCATCCGGTTTTGAAAAATGCACAATCTCCACTTTATTGAATTGATGCAGACGAATCAGGCCGCGTGTTTCCTGTCCATATGTTCCTGCTTCACGGCGAAAACAGGGTGTGTACGCAACGTAGCGCACGGGCAAGTCCGCTTCGTTCAGGACCTCATCCCGGTGAATGTTTGTGACAGGGACTTCCGCAGTGGGAATCAAATACTGGTTCAAGTCCTGCAGTTTGAATAAGTCTTCTTCGAACTTCGGCAGGTTTCCGGTACCACGAAGCGACTCAGCATTTGCAATAAAGGGAGGAAGGACTTCCACATAACCGCGGGAGGTGTGAACATCAATCATGAAATTGATCAGCGCCCGTTCCAGTTTGGCTCCGGCGCCGCGATAGAGGACGAAACGGCTGCCGGCAATTTTCGCGCCTCGCGCGAAATCAAGAATCCCGAGTTTGACTCCAAGGTCGATGTGAGATGCCGCTTTGAAATCCACTTCCACAGAGCCTTCGTGTCTTCGCACTTCAACATTGTTGGAAGCTTCTGCGCCCTCCGGAACGGAGTCATGCGGAAGATTCGGGATGTTTAACAGGTAGTCTGACATCCGGACTTCGACGCTCCTCACGACCTCGTCCATTTGCCGGATTTGTTCCTTCACCTGACGCATCTCTTCCTTTCGAGCTTCCATGTCCTCTCCCCGTCCTTTTGCTTCCCCGATTTGTTTGGAGACAACATTGCTCCGGTGCTTGAGCACTTCCACCTCGCGCAAGGTGGATCTTCGCTGGTCATCCAGCGCAAAAAACTCGGTCAAATCAACCTGCAGGCCACGGCTCTTCAGTTTGCGCTCGACCAATTCGCGGTTCTCGCGGACGAAACTTGCATCAAGCATAACGACATATCTTACAACAGATTTTTAAACACCAGGTCGCCAAGACGCCAGGAAAAACGGGTAAAATGGTAGGTCTTATGATTCGCATTATTTGTTTCGTTTGTTTGTTTCTTTTGGCTTCCGTCGCTGAACCGTGGACCTCCCGCACATATCAGATTGTGGTGGTTCAATCGACGAAACTGATGCCGGCCAGCTTTCAACGAATCATGAAGAAGCATAAAGAGGAGATCCTTCGTGGGTCCCTAAAGCCGGATGAGGAGGGCGAAGATTTTCATCGGTACGATCTGGGGAGCCGGAACGGTTTTCTTGCGGACCGGATTCAGGAACTAACGAAGAGCATTCCCCAAAAAATTGCCACGCATGAACCTTTCCGGGAAATTGCCGAAGATTTTGGCCGTCTTTCCCATTATGCATGTGATC
>JBKKAT010000226.1:0-6563 GCA_046714535.1 Acidobacteriota bacterium
TTGCCAAATAATGCATAGAAGGCAGTTGGATCGCCATCCTTTAGAAAATCTACCCGCGTACCAAACTGAATCCAGGCTTCTTTCAAATTGACCGTTTGATCTGTGCTGGTTGGATTCCGGTTATACAAATCCACAACGGCAACGCGTAATCTGCCTGTGATCGAGTCCGCAGGTTTCAGATCGACAATTAGATTAAATGCGCTTACTTCAGCAGAAGATCCCGGCGAGACCGTTCTTAAAAAAACGGATGTCTGTCCACGCGGTATGAAATCAGGTGGAAACGGGAACTGGAGTGGAAACCGGGAATCTTCGGACCAGCGGTAATGAGCTTTGAATTCGCCGTGAAACTCAAATAACTTCTCCGGCTCCTCGACAGCTTCCTGCGCTGAAACGAATGCGGAGATTACAAGTAGAATCGCAGTGGCGAACAACCTCATGCAGTCCCCCGTTAGGTATTAAGCTAAACTCACTCGCTCTGCCTGTATATCCATGATCAAAGTGCCGTATTCACTGGTGTTCACAAGCTGAACGTCTTCATAACATTTGTTTTTCAGATCATACACTTCGCACGTATCAAATGGCTTCGAATAAACATGCAAAGATACGGCCCGGCAATCATAAGAAGGCAAATTCAGTACCTGATGGATTGGCTCTTCTGGATCGACTTCTCCAGGAGAATCAGGATTGAGCTCGAATTGTGTGCTCGATTTGAGGTCACAGAAACGGTTTGAAGCCTCTTTTTGTATCAGCGTAAAGTTGTGAATCATGAGACGGCCATAAGGAATGGCCATCCAGCATTTCTGATCGCGATGATTATGAATCACGCTCTTTTGCCCTTTGTCCCAACAAACCGCAATGAGTTCAAACAGCAGAGTCTTGTGGATCAGATTGCGCGTGTAATGTTCTGCAGAAAAGTAAAGATAGGGAGAAAGAGTTGCAACATCTACCGGATTCGCGCGCAAAAAAGCAAGAACATGCTCAAGTGTGAATTCGCTTTCCGGAATCGCGGACAGCCGAGTTACAAATTCCTGAATCTTTACCATAAATAGTTCAGTTCGGGGGGCGGGCCTCCGTGCCCGCCTCAAAAGTTGCAATTTTGACGGCGGGCAGGGACGCCCGCCCTCCCATCATTGCATTTTAAAGTTTTGCGACGTTGGCGAAGTATTTTGCAAATGTTTTGATCCCTCCGGATGCCTGAACCCAATCAAAATTCTCATTCGGCGCATGGTATCCATGCTCAGGCAAGGAGAGTCCAATAAAAATAATAGGTGCTTTCAGATACCTCTGCATTGTGACCACAGCGCCAATGGAACCACCTTCCCGAATGAATGCCGGAGAACGCTTAAAGCCATACTGAATGGCATCAACAGCGCATTGAATATGTTCTCCGGACAGATCCCCGAGATACGGATCCAGTTTCGCATCCAGTATCACGTTCACATCGGGATTCAGTTTTTTCACATAATTCTTGATCAATTTAAAGACTTTGTCTGGTTTCTGATTCGGAACCAGACGACAACTGAACTTCAATTCTCCGCGGGGCGGAACAACCGTCTTCACACCGGGCCCGGTGTAACCACCGACCATGCCATGCACTTCAAATGTCGGAAGGGTCCAAACACGTTTCAGAAGATCCTCAGCAGTATTTGCGCGAATATTCTTGAACCCGTAAACCTTTTTCCAACGTTTCATATCAAACCCGGAAGACAAAAAACTCTCCACCTCTTTTTTGCTCGCAGTCTTAACGTCTTCATAAAATCCGGGAATTTTTACTTTTCCAGTTTTCGCATCGTAGCATTGCGAAACAACCTGACACAATTCTCCCAAGGGATTCCTCGCGGCTCCGCCTGTTACCCCGGAATGAGTGTCCTTTTCGTGAGTTTGTAAAACCATTAATGCCGTGATCATTCCCCGTAAACCGTATGGAATCGCCGGCTTATTACGCGAAATCCACATGGTATCGGAAACCAGTACAGAATCGGTTTTTAAAGAAGCCGCATTGGCTTTCAAGAATTCTTCAAAATGCGGACTTCCGATTTCTTCTTCCAGTTCCCAAATGAAATTGATATTCAAAGGAACACCATTTTCGATTGCATACCGGGCGCCCAGCAAAGCGGTCAGACCTGGCCCCTTGTCATCGGTAGTTCCGCGGCCCAGATAACGCCCATCTTGTTTTTGAAAAACAAAAGGCTCCCGAACCCATTCCGGCTCCTGCGCAGGCTGAACATCCATATGGTTATAAACGGTCAGAGTTTGTTTTGCGCCGGGAACTTTAAAACGGCCTACCACCACCGGGTTGCCGCTCGTTTCATGCACCGTTACTTCTGCGCCAAAGGCACGCAAATATTCCGCTGCTAAATTCGCTCCACGCCGAATATCTTCTTTCCGTCCCGGATCCATGCTGACCGTTGGAATCTCAACCAGCTGCCCCAACATATCTTCAAAACCGGCACGGCTCACTTCGACATATTTATCCAGATTCTTCAAGTAGTTTTGGTCACCCATTCGATTCTCCGTTAGCGCCGGTGTCTTTTTTCACCATCAATAAATATGGGGAAGCAACCGGTAAGATTTAGAGCTGTACTCTTCGTAGACGCTGCCGAAATGCTTTAACATCAGCCTTTCTTCCTGCGCCATACGATGAGTCAACAGCATAGAATAAATGACAACAAAAATAAACCCCAGAAGCGTGGGAAATACGAGCTCAAATCCGATCAGACTTAAAACAGCTCCCAGATAGATCGGGTGACGGATCCGGGAATAAATTCCTGTGGTGATGAGCTGATGATTCTCTTGAATTGCAACGTAGATACTGAACTGGCGTTTCAACGTGCGAATGGAAATACGGCGAATGATGAGGCCGGCAAGAAACATTCCGATTCCCGCGTAACGAAAGAAAACGGGAAGATTCAACGGTGTTAGATTTCTGCCGGCAAAAAACGGAATGAAAAACGCAGCGCAAGCCGTCGAAGCCATCAGCAGAAGAAAAAGTGTTCTTGATTCTCCCTGTTCTTTTCCCTTATTGATTCCGCCGCGGCCCCCCGAAAACAAACAAAGCGCCACCAGGCCCGCACAGAAAAATATCGTTCGCGGCAGATCCTGAAAAAACAGTTTCACTGAACCGAAGCCGCCCCATACGAATAAAGAAAACAGGATCAAGGAAAAAATGGTACGTGACACGGAGACCCATTATATAAGGTGATTAATCGTGGATCGTGATCTTAATCGTAGTCGTGATCGAATCGAAATTCGTAGTTCGATAATCGTTTGTCGCGAAAGCAGATTCGCGATTTACGATACGATTGTGATCGCGATTACGATTAAGATCCACGATTAGAAATGAATATACCGCAGGGACCTTGAGGGGGGAGGTATAAGGGCAAAGGAAAAAATCAACTGCGAACTAAACCATCGACCCCCAAAATCGCTTCAAATAAATAAGTGCAGGTCACCTGCGGTGATTTCATTATATGTAAGTACAAAATGGAACACAATAGTTATTTTTTGTCACAATCACAGGAACGAACCGTCAAGGCGGTTTGTTCGGAGACTCCGTCGTGAAATCATTGTAAGTTCATGCGGAATATGGTACTTTCAGTCCACGAATGAAGGTCCCGTTGATCGATTTAACCGCCCAATTCCAGAAAATCCAGGCCGAAATTCATCAAGCGATCGAATCTGTTTTGACCACACAAAAGTTTATTCTCGACAAAGAAGTGCTGTCGCTGGAAAACGAGATTGCCGAACTAACACAAACGAAGTTTGGTGTTGGTTGCGCAAGCGGGACAGATGCCTTGCTGCTCTCTTTACTCGCCGTCGGGGTTCACCCGGGCGATGAGGTCATCACAACGGCATATTCCTTCTTTGCTACGGGCGGAATGATATCGTGGTTGGGTGCAAAGCCGGTATTTGTGGATATAGATCCAGGAACATTCAATATGTTGCCGGATCAAGTCGGTGACAAAATCACCGCAAAAACGAAAGCGATCCTGGCGGTGCATCTGTTCGGTCAGTGTTGTGCCATCGAACAACTTCTGCATTTCAACCTTCCGGTGATCGAAGATGCGGCACAGGCGATCGGATCCAGTAGAAATGGTAAACCGGCAGGATCCATCGGGATTTCAGGATGCTTTTCCTTCTTTCCAACAAAGAATTTGGGCGGCTATGGGGATGGCGGTATGATCGTCACGGATGACGAAGAGTTGGCAAAGAAATTGAAACTGTTAAGAGCTCATGGGCAGGAATCGCAACGTTATTATCACAATCTTATCGGAACGAATAGCCGGCTGGATGAATTGCAGGCAGCTGTTTTGAGGGTGAAGCTGAAACACTTACAACAGTGGAACGAGAAACGAATCGATCATGCGGCCTATTATAGTGAACACCTGCGGAACTTGCCTGTAGAACTTCCCGTTCTGGATTCTGCAAATGTTTCGAACTTCCATCAATATGTAATCCAATGCAAAAACAGGGATCGTTTGAAAAACTATTTAGCGGACAACGGGATAGGTACGGCGGTGTACTATCCGTTGATTCTTCCCTTGCAGCCCTGCTTCTCCGGGCTTGGATACAAAACCGGTGACTTTCCAAACGCGGAAAAATGCTCAGCCTCGTCCCTTGCATTGCCGGTTTACCCGGAATTAACGGCGGAACAGCTCGAATTTGTCGTGCATCATCTTTCCCACTTCTTGCAATAATGCTGTTATCCATCCTTATCCCTGTCTACAACGAAGCAAAGACTATTGAGCAAATACTGGAGAAGGTAAAAGCCACGCCTTATGAAAAGGAAATTATCATTGTTGATGATGGTTCCAGCGACGGCACCAGAGAAGTGTTAAAACAACTCGATCCGGGTGTCAAAATCTTCCTGCATGAAAAAAACCGGGGGAAAGGAGCGGCAATCAGGACCGCTTTGGAGCACGCAACGGGTGATATTCTACTGATCCAGGATGCCGATATGGAATATGATCCTTCCGATTATCCTCAACTTTTAGAACCGATTGAATCGGGAAAGGCGGATGTTGTTTATGGCTCACGTTTTCTTGGAGGAGGGGCGCACCGTGTTCTGTATTTCTGGCACTCTCTTGGCAACCGCTTTCTCACGCTGCTTGCCAACATGCTCAATGACGTCAATATGACCGATATGGAAACGGGTTATAAGGTATTTACCCGTGAAGTTCAAAAAGCGATCAAGATTCGATCCGACCGTTTCGGATTTGAACCGGAGTTTACCGCTAAAGTGGCACGCAAACGCTTCCGTATTTATGAAGTACCCATCTCCTATTATGGTCGAGGATACCGGGAAGGAAAAAAAATTACCTGGCGGGACGGCATTGCCGCCCTATTTTGGATCTTCCGATATCGATTTTTTGATTAAGATTTTGAACAGAAGAGCGCGAAGGTCGCAAAGGCAAAAGAAAATTAAGTCTTTGCGATCTTTGCGAACTTCTGTTCAAAAATAAATATTAGTTTGTATGCAGATCAATCAGAGCGAAACTGAAATCAAACTTCCTGTTTCCGACCTGGATGAGACGATCCAGGAAGTGCGCAAATTGGAGGCAGCTATCCTCACGGATCGTCACATGGAAGACAATTTCCTGTTTGATCAGAAAGAGGGTTTCCTCGCAAAAGAGCGCATGCTTTTGCGCTTGAGAATCATGGCTTCTCCGGAGCCACCTTTCCAGGAATGGAAATGCATACTGACGTTCAAAGGCGTGCCGGAAGTTTCGGATGGCGTAAAGAAACGGGAAGAAATTGAATGTGAGATTAAAGAATCGAATCATCTCAGACAAATTCTTTTTAAGCTGGGCTTTCAAGTCACTTTTCGTTATCAAAAATACCGAACCGTTTACCGGCTGGAAAACGCTGGATTAGACATCTGCATCGATGAAACGCCCATCGGTAATTTTCTGGAGTTGGAAGGGGAAATCTTGAGGATTCATGAATTTGCAACAAAACTTGGCTATAACCGGGATGATTACATCACCCAGAGCTATGCAACACTATATTATCGATGGTGTCAAAAAACGGGAAGCCAGGAACCACACATGGTGTTCTAATGAAAGCGCTTATTTTAGCAGCAGGTTTCGGAACACGACTTCGCCCGTTCACATTCTTTCGCGCAAAAGCAACGCTTCCTCTCTTCAATATTCCATTCATTCATTACCCGCTGCACTACTGTTCCCTGAACGGAATTCAGGAAGCCATCGTGAATCTGCATTCGCATCCGGATTCCGTTCGTAAAGCAGCGGGAAATCAGTACCGAAATATCCGTGTGTCTTATTCTGAAGAGCCGGAGATTTTAGGAACGGCAGGTGCGATGCGAAAAGTGGCCCGACAGATGGAAGAGGAACCGTTTTTGGTGATGAACAGTGATATGTTGACCGATATCCCTCTTCAAGAAGTCCTTACATTCCATCACGATTCGCAAGCAGATGTCACCCTTGTCATCATGAAAGACGCGCGATTCGCGCATTACGGCGGCCTATATTTCGAAGGAGATCCGTTGCGGCTCTCAGGATTTCGGTCCGGGCCCGGTGAATCCTATCATTACACCGGGCTGC
>JBKKAT010000227.1:0-3750 GCA_046714535.1 Acidobacteriota bacterium
AACCGGCTTAGCCGCATAACCTGAACCGCCGTATACGGAACCGTATGTACGGTGGTGTGAGAGGACGGCGGTTGTGAAACCGCCTCCTACTCGATCCAACGAAGAGGCCCGCGCCTCGGTACGACAATCAGGCATCGTGACGTAGAACTAATACCCGATGAATGTGTTCCTACACTGCTTCAGCCGAAAGCGGACCCCGCCCGTTGCTGAAGTAGTGTCCGTCACTCAAGCAGACCTCCAGCCCCGGCTTGTGGCGATCGACTACGGCGCTTCTTGTTTCAGAGACTGAGAGAAATAGACCTTAAGGGTTTCCTTGAGTATTGATTGAGCGTCCAATACCTCTTGGGTCGGCTCTGGCTGTAAACTCCTGAATCTTTTTCGCGCCCAGCTGAAGAAAAACGGACCATCAATAATATGTTCATTGTGTTCTGCCAAATATAATTTGGTCGTGGAAGCATACCTTGGGAAAACATGAAAATGCAGTTCTGGGTTAAGCTCGGAAATACGCATTATGTATATTTTTTCTGGAGAATATAGAGAGCTTAACGCTTGCTCCGAAAACGCTAAGCCATTCATAAGTTCAAAGCTTTCCGTTAAACTTAGTTCAGCGAGTTTAGATATGGGCCGCCGAAGCGAAATAATCATGTAGCCAGGAATTTCACAGTCCCGGCAGTGAGAGATTACGATGTGATCCCCCGAATAAATTATCCGAACTGTCATGCTAGCCCCCCATGTACCAACCATGATTAACGTGGAGGGTTTGCCCTGTTAAGCTCATGCCAGATGTCAGTAGGAAAGTGAGCGTGTTTACAATTTCTTCAGGAGTGCCTAGCTGATGACTAGGTATTTGTTCTTTCAAGTGTTTGATGAAACCCTCATCGAATTTTCCCATCCCGCCGGAAACCGCACCGGGAGCTATAGCGTAGACCGGGATATTGAATTCGCTGAATTCGCGTGCCAAAGACTTTGTGAAGTTGATCACGCCGGCTTTTGATGCGCTGTAGTGCGCTGCAGAGACGCTGTAGGGAAATATCTGGTGAGTGTCAACGCCAGAACCGGTGACGCCCATCATGGATGCAATATTAATAATTTTTCCTTCTTTGGTTCTCAGTGCATCGAAAAAATATTTACACATCAAAAAAACGCTTTTTAAATTGGTTTCCATTACAAGGTCCCACTCCCGATCATCGATATACAGGATCGGTATTCTCTTGCCAGTGGATAATTTTGGAGAGACACCTGCGTTATTGATCAGTATGTCGATGCCCTTGAAGCTATTCTCGACCACCTGTGCCGCACTTATAACTTCCTGGGGCGAAGAAATATTTACTTCTAGCGCTAGTACATGAGTTTTAGGGTGTTGGCTGTGTATTTTCGATTGAAGATCGTCCAGTTTGCTTTTTCGAGTGTCTATGACTACCAAGTTGTAGCCAATACTTGCCAAGCGCGTGGATAGGCATGTACCGATTGTACCTCCTGCGCCTGTCACTACGGCGGTCAGTTGTCCTGACGTCATGGCTTATGCTCCTATTTGCTGCAACGTTGAAGTATAGGCGTTGAGTACAGAGTCAATGTGACGCTGTGATGTTGAGTCTTTGTTCAATACCTCCAGACAGACTGGTGCCTTGACGCCCATTGCCCGAAGGGTTTTAAAAAACGGGATGAGAGGAAAGTCGCCCAGACCAGGTGCTACCCGGTAGCCGCGAGTTATTTCGATCAATGATAGCGTCGAAAAAAGGGCAGGGTTATTAATCAAGTCATTGATATGAATTAGAAAAATTTTTTCGGGTGGAATTTTATTTAGCGCGTTCAGATCCGGGTTACCCATAAAAAAGTGATATGTATCTAGCAGGATACCCACGTTCTCTCGGTCGATAGCGACGAGTAGTTTTTGTAATTCTGTGATTGAAGCGATTTCTGTCCATGGAAGAAACTCGATCGCTAGGGAAAGATTCTCCTGCTCAAGTTTTTTTGAGAGTTTTCTGATGTTCGCTTTGTACATAGATGGTTGAAGATTTTCTCCAAATGTAGCCGCAGTTAGAAAGGGAGCACCAAATAGCTTTGCATAATAAATTCCTTGCGAAATTTCGTGCTGTAGCGTTGGGTGTTCATATTCATGAGTGAAAAGACACTTTAAAAAATTAATCTCAATTACATCGACTTTTTTTGACTGCAATGCAGACGTGATGTCATGCAGGTCGATTTTCTCCTGATCAAGCCAAAGATCAAGCTTTTCGAACCATAGCCCAATGCCAGAAAATGGTGAATCGGAGATCAGGTTTATCTTTTCCAACGGCGACATATCAAATCCAAAACTGCCCTCATTGATATAAATTCTCATCGATCATTCCTCCAATATACTCAAGCATTTATTGATAATTCCAGGGGTGTTAAGCGTGTGAAAGTCTAAAGCTCGGTCATAGGTTTGGTTGCGAACGATTACGTCACCCACCCCTAGGCAATGTATCCGGCTACCGGCCTGCTTTACGGACGATAAAAATCCTATGGAGGCTCCAGTTCCGCAGAATGCTAAATGTTCTTCTACGATGAGCATGTTTTGGTAATGGTCCACATATTCTTGAGTGCTTGAATGCAAGCGCTTAATGTCCAGGTCGCACAACGAATGCACGGGGATGTTGAGATTTAAACGAGATTTCAAGTGTTCAGAAGCAAGTAAGCTTCGTTTTACCGACTGGCCTGTGGCAAGTATTGCTAAAGAGTTTGAGTCATTTGTCACGGATAAATTCGTGACCGCATGAGTATCGAGATAATCACTCCCGGGGAGCGGGTTCTCGATCCTAAAGTATGACGGTCCCTGATGCTCAAGCGCATCGGCGAGACAGCGCGTAGTGCTGAGAATACTGTAAGGTGAATATATGTTCAGGTTCGGCAGTGAACGAGTGACATTGATGTCATCTATTTGTAAATGTGTATACCCTTGATTGGAGTAATAGAGGCCGCACCAAAGACCGATAAATATAACCTTGAGCTTGTTTTCACAAATGATTGAACGTAGTTGTTCATACCCTCGGTACAGCAAAAAGGTCGATATTCCAAACACGAACACTGTCGCTCCTTCTCGGGCAAGTCCAGCAGCGACGTCAAAGGCGTTTTGTTCGGCCACTCCCACATCGATAAAGCGATGACCTAGTTCATGCTTGAAAATGTGCAGGTTTGAAGAGATAGCCGAGTCGACAGCAACGACGTAAATGTCTGCACTTTTGGTGTGTAAAATAATGTGGTTATTGATTATGTCCCTCAAATCTTTCTTCATCTGCACGGCTCCTGGCTTGGTTCAGTGAATATCCAATTCGCTCTTTACGAACTCCAACTCCAGCTCAGTAGGGACTCGATAGTGCCAACTGAGATCTTTGGCACAGAAGCTGATGCCGTGCCCTTTTATGGTATGGGCAATCAGTGCAGAAGGGCCTGCGGTTTTATTCCGCTTGATGGTGCTAATGGCGTTGACGATTTCTTCCGTATTATGGCCGTCCACACTTAGGACGTTACAGCCAAAGGAAGTCAGCTTTTCGACTAAGGGCTCAATATTCATCACTGTCGCGATAGGACCATCAATTTGAACTTTGTTGTAATTGATAATGATGATTAGGTTGTTGATCGAAAAGTGCGCGGCCGCCATAATCCCCTCCCAGTTGCTGCCCTCATCAAGTTCGCCATCACCGACGACCACATACAAGGTATTCTCTCTGGCAGTGTTAAATTTTTTATGCAGTCCCATTCCAACAGCTA
>JBKKAT010000228.1:0-3025 GCA_046714535.1 Acidobacteriota bacterium
GGTTAGATGAGATAGAAAAACTCTTTGGTCTCGATGAGCGCCTTACTGGGAAGGCAGATGCAAGCGGAGGAAGTGTAAATGGAAGAATCCTTTCTGAATTCCTAACGTGGCTTCAAGAAAAACCGCCTTTTGTCTTCGTCGCAGCAACTGCTAATAAAATAGAAGCACTACCTGCAGAATTGATTCGCCGTGGGAGGTTCGATCAAGTTTTCTTTGTGGACTTGCCGACAGAAAAGGAGCTCCAAGCGATTTTCAAGATCAATCTGAAGAAAGCGGGAGTGAATTATACAAATTTTGACGTTTCGAGTTTGGCAGGCGCAACTCGAGGATGGAACGGCGCAGAAGTTGAAGAACTCGTGAACTCTTCCGTCATCGAAGCAATGTATGCCGACAAGGAACTAACCAACGATTTGTTGCTTCACAAAATCACGGATACTGTTCCACTCAGCCGTGCCATGTCTGAAAAAATAAGTGAACTGCAGCGCTGGTCGATCGGCAGAGCAACCCCAGCAGGTGGTTCCTTGCTTGCTCGCGCCAAGCAAAAGCAAAGAGAAGAACTCCAGGCAGCAGTTGCATCACAATAAAAAAGGCTACAAACAAAACGCGGCGACGGCTTGAGTATCCGAGGGCAAAAAGCGAAGCAAAACATAGCGAGCCGTCTGCAATACTTCTTCTTTTTTTTCTCAACGCCTAAAACGCAATTCACTGATGTTTTTGTGGAAACCGGTTGTCAAACTTCCTTATCAATGTCTTCTTATCTATTCGAAATACGCAAACGTTATTTCTCGCACCCAGCCGTATTGGATGATGTGTGCTGCCAAGGTGACCTTATATCAACCCGAGCAGTCCTTAAGTAAGGGACCTTCCTTATTTAAGGATGCGAGTCCTCTTTCTTATCCATATACCCAAAAGAAGTTCGCGCCTTACTCTCGTCGGGCAGACCACATGTTCGAAATCTTCAGAACCATAAAGCCATTGGCATATCTGTTGCAAATAGACCCCTTGAATCGATCTAGGAGGAAATGTAACAGCAATGCAAGTAAACTCCAGCGTTAAGTCGCAGCAAGGTAGTCGTGGATCCTCTACAACACTAACTTCGGGTACATCAAGCCAGGGCCATCAAACGCTAACCGGTGAGAGCAAAGCGGGAACCGGTTCCAACAAAGTCCCCATGGAAACCCCTCAGCTACCGCAGGTGCGGGATCTGAAACTAATTTTCCCTGGAGGCATAATCGTTGAGCTTATACCATCGGAGGCATGGAAAACCCTCCGTTGTGAGCGCTGCGGTGATGAAACTCATTTTCACTTCAATCAAGCCGGCAAGGCTCCTATTGCGGCTTGCGTGGACTGTTCTATGCGAAAATCCGGAAACGGCGCAAGGACAATGATAGGGGATGTACTCCGGCGGAACGGAGTTCTAAACCCTGATCAAATAAAAACGATCCTCGAAAAACAAAGAACCACACAATCAGAAGGGATAAAAGGTAGAGCAAAGTTTGGTGAGCTCGCTGTGGAGCTTGGTTTTTGCACTCCGCAGCAGGCAGCAACCGCGATCTCAGAAGTATATCAGTTCCAGTATTTGGATCTCCTCCAAAGTCCGATTTCAGAAACTGAAGTAGCCTTTCTTCCAAAAGAGCTATGTCAAAAACACAAAGTTCTATGTTTTGGGAAAAAACTCCAGACATTTCAAGTCGCAATGGCAGATCCGACAGATGAAGAAGCGCTGATAGCCGTGGCTCAAATAATCGGCCGCCAATTTCTTTCCATTACGCCATACTTGGCTCAAAAGAAAGCGATCGAAGAAGTGCTTTCGCACTACAACGAAAAAGGTCTTGAACTTCGTCCCACGCAAGAGCTCGGCGGAAAACTACCCGCAGTCAGAAAGTCCCCACTGCTTGGACAAATGGTTAAAGAGCCGGGCGCTCAAAAACAAAAAACCGAGCTTCGCGGGGGCATCGTAGATTCGGAAAGTTTTAGCCAGGATGATAACATCCGCCAAATCGAGGACGTTGACGAAATGGCAGAGATCACCAACAGCTTACCTGAAGATGTCGTCATGACCGAATACAAAAGGATTCTGGCGTACGGCTTCAAGCGAGGAGCCTCTGATATCCACCTGGAATTTCTGGATCGAAAACGCTTCGTTGCCAGATACCGCATTGACGGAATCTTATATCCTCCAACAACGATGATTGCAAACTACGGAATGCCAATTCAACGCATCATCAAAGTGGAAAGCCACATAGATACCGGCGATAGAGACGATAAAGTCTATGAAGGTTCTTACGGAATAGCGTTCAAAAACAAAAAGTACAGATTACGAGTGGAATTTCTTCCGACTTTCATCGCGGGAAAGTGCTTGCCAAAGTGCATCATTCGCATATTTGATCCGGATTCACAAGCGCGAACTCTCCAGGAGCTTGGTTTCGAGGAAAAAACACGGACTCTCCTAGAGAGAATATCAAAGCAACCGAACGGCATAATCCTCGTTGCCGGAAGCACAGGAATGGGAAAATCGACAACCCTGGCGGCCATCATGCGCGAAAAAGCCAAGGGCATGGATTCTATGATTTACAGCTTAGAAAATCCAATCGAATACAGTGTTCTTGGCGTCAACCAAATCCAAATCGAAACATCGTCAAAGTTTAAGCACCGCAGTTATCATGCAATTCTGCCGGCAATTCAAAGATCCGACCCGAACGTCGTTCTTGTTGGAGAAATAAGGGACCGCATCACAGCAAGCACAAGCTATCGACTCTCTGTCGCCGGCAATTTGGTCTTCGCAACAATCCATGCCAGCGACAGTCCTGGTGTAATAACGCGACTCCGCAATTTCAAAATCGAGCAGTTCCTCATTGGTGATAGTACGAGGCTTGTGATGTCGCAACGTTTGGTCCGAAAGCTGTGCCCGGCCTGCAAAAAAAGCGTTACGGTGACAGCCGACACGATTCGCGACGCAGGGTTCTTTTTCACTGCTAACAGAAACGTCGATCTTTTTGAAGCATGTAACGATGGGTGTGATAAC
>JBKKAT010000229.1:0-3963 GCA_046714535.1 Acidobacteriota bacterium
TATTCCCTTTCTTCAAACTTTTATGAACCTCTGGTTGGTACAGATGCCGCGAACAGGATTCTTCCCCGGCTCGCGAAAAGCTGGGAAAATCCTGATGCCTATACATGGGTGTTTCATCTGCAGACGAATGTTCGTTTTCATGATGGTAAGGTAATGGATGCCAGTGACGTTCTTTACACTTTGGAACGTCTGGGAACGAACCACAACCTGGAAGTGGGTTCCTATCTTAATGATGTCCAGCAAGTGGATGCGTTAGATTCATTCACGGTCCAGGTTCGCACAAAGACTCCTCTCGCAATTTTTTTGAATAAGCTGAACAACGTGTTGATAGTTCAGCGGGGTTCGAGTCCGGTAATTCATGCGACAGTCAATGGTACCGGTCCCTATCGCTTGAGGGACTGGAGTCCCGGAAAGAGCCTCAGCATGGTGAGAAATGATGATTACTGGGGAAACAAACCTTCGATTCAGAATGTCACGTATTTTCTGAGCCGCACCCCTCAACTTGCGATGAACGATCTGGTCGCAGGAAGGAGCCAGTTCATTCAGTATGATTCGAAAAAATTAGAACCTGTGGTCCGCAGTCTCGGACAATATCAGGTGATGCGTCAGGACAATTATTTCCTCAAATATTTAAGCTACGATGTTTCGCGTTCTGTAACCCCGTACAGCGAGTCAAAAACGAATCCGTTCAGGAATCCAATGGTGAGAAAGGCGATTCACACGGGAATTGACCGGCAGCAATTGGTTGAAGAGCTTCCTACGTTTGCTGTTCCGGCGGTTCAGCCTGTCCCGCCCTTCGTTTTCGGATACAACCCTTCCATTCAGGCCCCGGACCACGATATCGTGGAAGCAAAGAAGCTTCTTCTTCAGGCCGGTTATCCAAACGGCTTTGCAGTGACTTTATTTGTGAGAGAAATTTTGGAGGAAACGGGTAAGTTGATTCAAGAACAGCTGAGCGAAATCGGGATCAGTCTGCGCATCAAGGTTTATCCGGACACAGAATTTTTCAAAATGCTGGACAATCAGGATTTTACTTTTTTTCTATCGCGCGTGGGAGCAACTGTCGGAGATGCCAGTGATATTCTTGAACCTCAATTGCATTCGCGCTCTTCGCACCCGGGATATGGTGTCCGGAATTATATTGGTTACAGCAACGAAAAAGTGGATAAAGCGATCGATGAAAGCGCCCAGATTCTGAAATTGGAGGATCGTCGCAAAGCTCTCGAAGGGATCATGACAATTCTGATGGAAGATTTGCCATGGATTCCGCTTTATATCGATCAAGATGTATATGCGCTTCACAGGAATTTTCATTGGAAGCCCAGACACGATAGCCATGTGTTCGCGTACGAGATTTCGATTCACGAAAATTAACCTGGAACTCTTGAACCCTTGAACCGCCAACTTCTTTCCCGCCGCCTCATTTTGTTGCTCCCTCTGTCTCTGGCTGTCCTGACGATTGTTTTTTCTTTCCTTCGCATTCTTCCAGGAGATCCTGTTGAGGCGATGTTAGGGGAAGGGGCCCAGCAAGCCGACGTTCAGTCGATGCGCAAACAACTTCTGCTGGATCAACCCTTATGGCGTCAATACGTTTTGTATCTCTGGAATGTGCTTCACGGAGATTTTGGCAGCTCCTGGTCCTTTCAAATGCCGGTAACGGAATTGATTCTTTCCCGTTTTCCGGCAACCGCCGAGATGGCTGTCGCCGGAATGCTGATCGCCCTTGTGATTGCGATTCCACTGGGGATCCTTGCGGCGAGACATCCGGACACCTGGATCGATCGGGCTACTACAATATTCGCAGTAAGTGGCGCTGCCATACCCCATTTCTGGCTGGGCCCGCTTTTCATTCTTTTGTTTTCCATTGCCACCGGTTGGTTTCCCGTTTCCGGCCGGGGAACGCTGGCTCATCTGGTACTGCCCGCGTTAACGCTCGGCACTGCCCTGGCAGCGATTTTGATGAGAATGCTTCGCTCCAGTCTCCTGGAGGAACTGAGAGCCGACTACATCAGAACAGCCCGCGCCAAAGGGGCGAGTGAGCTTCGGATTCTGTTTGGTCACGCGATCAGAAATGCTCTCATACCGGTCGTTACTCTGTTCGCGCTGCAATTTGGAAGCTTACTGACAGGTGCGGTGATCACCGAAACCATTTTTTCCTGGCCGGGGCTCGGACGCCTTTTAATTCAGGCGATTTTTTCGCGTGACTATCCGCTAGTTCAAGGTTGTGTCCTGGTTTTCGCCGTGCTTTATTTGTTGGCGAATCTCGTTGCTGATTTGCTTTATGGCGTTCTCGATCCCAGAATTCAAAGTTAAAAAGGGGAGCGCAGGCCTCCGGCCTGCATAGGGGATCGCGGGCATCTTGCCCGCTTTTATGGAGGAAACATGATCAGACCTTTTGGTGACAAAGTCCCGCAAATCCATGAAACAGCATTTATTGAAGAGAGCGCGCAGATCATCGGTGATGTGGTGATCGGGCCTCATTCGAGCGTCTGGTTCCATACGACCATACGAGGCGATGTTTATCACATTCGAATCGGCTCCTACACCAACATCCAGGATAATTCGGTTCTTCATGTTACGCGCGGAACACACGCCACCATTCTGGAAGATTACGTTACGGTCGGGCATAGCGTAACTCTTCATGGTTGTCATATTCGGTCGAACAATCTAATCGGAATCGGCAGCATCATTCTGGACGATGTGGTGATTGAAGAAAATTGCATCATTGCTGCCGGCGCTTTGATTACACCTGGAACCAGAGTTCCATCTGGCAGTTTGATGATGGGAATTCCCGCGAAAAGGGTGCGCGAGATAACGGAGGATGAAGTGGCGCGTATCCGGAAACACGCAAACAATTACCTGGAATACAAAGAGAAATACAAAGCGCAATATCTACGATAGAGGTTTTGTGTGTAAGAAGGGGGATGAGGAGATGGTTGAGATGTGGAGATAAAAAATGGAATTATCCCCTTATCTCCATTATCTCCTTATCCCCTTTCTTACACTTTTTGTGGCTTTGCCGCGTTGCGTCTTTGCGTTGAAGGTCCTGTCCGCAATTCTCCGAACATTTTCCGGCTTGCTTGAGCAACCTCAACGACAGCCTTTTCGAACGCCTCCTGATTTGCTCGCGATGGTTCGCGAAAACCACTGATCTTCCGAACGAATTGCAAGGCCGCATCTTGCAATTCAGCGTCGGTCGGCTGTTCTTTTTCTTTGCGTAGTTTCTTAATATTTCGGCACATAGGAATCTATTGTAATTAATTTGCGGGCGGGACGCCCGCGGTCCATAATGCCGGCGGGACGCCAGCGCTCCATAGTACATGGTATTATCTTTCAACGCATGATTCGAGCAATCAAGGGTACCAGGGATATCTTCACGCCTGAGGTGCAGAAATGGCAATTTGTGGAGCGAAAAGCCCGGGAGATTTGCGCCCTTTATGGATATGAGGAGATTCGCACTCCCGTTCTTGAACCTACGGAACTATTCACGCGTGGAATCGGAGAAATTACCGATATTGTGACCAAGCAGATGTTTACTTTCCCCGTAAGCGGTGATTCCGTTACGCTGAGGCCAGAGGATACTGCGCCGGTCGCGCGGGCTTATGTGGAGCACGGATTGGACAACGAACCTTCGATAACAAAGTGGTATTACATAGGTCCCATGTTCCGCCATGAGCGTCCACAAAAAGGGAGATACTGGCAGTTTGGACAATTCGGGATCGAAGCGCTGGGAACTGAGAGCCCGGCTGTAGATGCGGAAGTGATCGAATTGTTGATTCGCTATATAGAATCAGCAGGAGCAAAAGAGCACGAACTTCATTTAAATTCTGTCGGATGTGCCGTGTGTCGTCCGATCTACACTGCAAAGCTCCAGGAGCTTTTGAGGGAACGGAAGGAAGAAATGTGCGTCGATTGTCAGGTCAGGATTGAGAAGAATCCGTTGCGCGTGCTCGACTGCAAGGT
>JBKKAT010000230.1:0-2550 GCA_046714535.1 Acidobacteriota bacterium
CTTTTCCTGTCGTCAGATTCTGCAACGATTGAGCCACGGGGATTGTGTATTTTGAAGCAGCCAGCACTTTTCCGTTTTCTGTTACAGTCGCCTTGATCAGGTTCATTGGCGGAGTACCTATGAAAGATGCTACGAATACATTAGAAGGATTTTCGTAGAGATCAAGAGGGGTGCCCACCTGCTGAATTCTTCCTTGATTCATCACTGCGATGCGGTTCCCCATGGTCATGGCTTCGACCTGGTCATGGGTCACGTAAACAGTCGTGGTCTTCAAGCGCTGCTGCAGCTTGGTAATTTCGGCGCGCATTTGAACGCGCAGTTTGGCATCCAGATTCGAAAGTGGTTCATCGAAGAGAAACACGGATGGTTTCCGCACAATGGCGCGACCGACAGCAACGCGCTGCCTCTGGCCACCCGACAATTGCTTTGGCTTGCGATCCAAAAGATGAGAAATGTCGAGAATTTGCGCAGCATCCGTCACCAAACGATCAATTTCCTGCCTGGGCATTTTCCGGATCTGCAACCCGAATTCAAGATTTTCGCGAACGGTCATGTGAGGATATAGAGCGTAACTTTGAAATACCATCGCGATGTCGCGATTTTTGGGGGGAAGATCGTTGACCACCCTGTCTCCGATCGAAATGGTCCCATCTGTAATTTCCTCCAACCCCGCGATCATTCGAAGAGCGGTTGACTTCCCGCATCCGGAAGGTCCAACCAAAACCATGAATTCTTCATTTTTGATATCAAGGTTCAAGTTTTCAATTACAGAAACCTTGCCATAACGTTTGGCGACCTTATCGAAGGTTACACCTGCCATCCCATCGACAGATTATCAGAGGAATGAATGGGTAACAAGCAACGGAGCGGACGGGACGTCCGCGGTCCATAATGCCGGCGGGAAGCCTGCGCTCCATACTATTCCGCAATCAATATTATTGCCGCGCGTGGCTCAATGGTAAATTCAAGATTTGCGCCTCGTGTCTCCATCGAAATGTCGCTCCACGCATCACGAATGTTCTTGCCTGACCACTCTGCGGGCAACGGAATGGAGATACTGGCCGCATTGCTTCCTCGATTGATCGCAACGATCACCAGATCGTTCGATTGCGCGTCCTTCTGTGAATAAACTAGTGCATCTCCTTCCGTATTGAGACCGGTATGAATGCCACGCCAGAGAGCCGGATGATTCTTTCGCAATCCAATCAGCTTTTGATAATCGGTACGCAAGGAATCATCGCGAGGTTGGCCGCTGCCTGGTAAAATTTTGCGATCGGCCCACGGCATATCACTACGATTATCCGGCCAATCGCCGCCGGGTCGCGCCACTTCTTCTCCGTAATAAATCATGGGAATTCCAACGGAAGTGAGTTGCACAATTGCAGCAAGTCGGAATAGCTGTTTATCCCCTTCCATCTGGAAGAGTGCACCCGGAACATCGTGAGAGGAAAGAAAATGAGAAACATGATATCCAGCGCGGATTTTCTCGCGCATTTTCAAATAACGGTCAAAAGCAACCGAACGGCCTCGACCTTTGAGAAAGGAGATCACGCTACCTTGAAAAGAAAAATCAAAACCTGCATCCATTTCATCTCCCGAAAACCAGGGATCGAGGACTTGAGAATCACCGCCCCACACTTCGCCGATCAGAAAAAAATGCGGAACCAGCTCGCTGCGTGTTCTGGAACGGTGTTCCTTCCAAAACGGATGATCCACATGCTTCACCGTATCCAGGCGAAAACCGTCCAGTCCCACCCGTTTGGCGAGCTCAAGATGCGCATCCATTAAATAATCAGCCACCTGAGGGAGTTCCGTTTTGAAATCAGGCAATCCCGCAAGACAGGATGTCAAATCATCCTGCCCGCAGTTGCCACGATCTTCCGTACGAAACCAATCTTTGGTTTGTGGATTTTTCAAGTAATTCGAATTGTAACCTGCGTGGTTGTACACAACATCCACAAGAACACGGATATTCCGCTTATGGCATTCGGCTACGAGCGTTTTTAAATCTTCTTCAGAGCCAAAACGCGGATCGGTACTTTTAAAATCATCGGCCCAGTAGCCATGATATCCCCAATCCGGAAACCCTGCGCCTGTAACAAAGCCATCAATATTCTTTACCACTGGTGTGATCCACAACGCAGTAACACCAAGTTGCGCGATTTCATCCAGTTGCTGTGTCAGTCCTTTCAAGTCGCCGCCGTGAAAAGTTCCCTTCGCGTTACGATCCACCTGAACATTGCTGTTCGGATCACCATCAGCAAAACGATCCACAATTGCAAAATACAGGATCGCTTGCGACCAGTCTGTTGGTCCGAGTGGCGCGACAACAGCTGATTCCTGAACCGGCGGAGTGGTCGCCACCGGAGGAGTTTTGGTGGCACAGCCAATTTGAAGAAGAATGAGTGAACTTAGAAGAGCTAAAAACTTCTGTTGAATTTTCATAACGGTTTCACCATTTCATTGCGGAGCCGGCTAAAGCCGGCGGCCCACAATGCCGGCTGAAGCCGGCGCTCCTTAATTAATGCTGGCGCTTCATTAAATTTGACC
>JBKKAT010000231.1:0-8668 GCA_046714535.1 Acidobacteriota bacterium
TTCTTAAAGGATCGATTGGAAACACTCACTTCCACTTTTCTGTTGCCGCTCTTTTTTGCGTTTTCGGGACTACGCACGCGTCTTGATTTGCTGACCGATTGGCAAAGTTGGGGCATTGCTGCAGTAATCATTGTTGTCGCCATCGCTGGAAAATTAGGAGGCAGTTCTCTGGCAGCGCGGTGGACCGGCATGACCTGGCGCGATTCGCTCTCATTAGGCGTCCTGATGAACGCAAGAGGTTTAATAGAATTGATCGTCTTGAATATTGGATACGATATGGGAATTCTGTCGCACAAAGTATTTTCCATGATGGTTCTCATGGCGCTGGTCACCACTTTTATGGCCGGACCGCTTCTTTCGCTCTTTGAAGCAAAGAAGGTGAGAATACTAAGCTGAATCACAAACCGGCTACAATCTTTCGATATTCCTCTTCCGTGAAAGCGCGAAGCGTCTCCGTTCGGACGTTTCCCTTGGCACCGATCGAAAGGGCCAACGTTGCAAGAACTTCATCGTTCGGGACTTCGCAGATGCAAACCGCATCATATTGACCGGTGACCAGATAGAAATCCTTTAATTGAGCGCCGTGCTCCTGGAAAAACTTTCTGACACCATCCAATCGCGAAGGGCTCTCTTTGATGTTTTTGATTCCTTGTTCCGTAAAGTGCAGAAGCAAAACATAGCTTGGCATAAGTTACCTCCGTAAGATAATAATCTATAGCAATGATACTCTAACAATAGTTGACAGAGTCAACTGAGTGAGGAGCTTTTCCTTTCTTATCCCGCCCAATAACCTTCGCGATGTTGCAGTTTAACGCCCTTTCGCTTGCACTCGATTTTGATTTTCCTGAACTCCGATTTTTTCTTCCGTCCCTCAGGCTTATAAGCAAGTGTGTACTGGCTTTGGACGAAGGCTCGAAAACTCTCGATTGCTTTCAGCAATTCCGGCTCTTTCTTGAAAGAAAAAAATTGTCCGCCCGTCATTTCGGTGTATGACCTCAAAGTATCTTCGCCGGAACGGATTCTAATCCGCCCTATGCTGTTAGGATTTCCTCCCATTTCTGCCGGCAGGTGTAACCTTGCAAATTCTGAGTAAAAAACAATGATCGTTGTGTCGGACTTCCGAACCGCTTCGATCACATCTTCTTCGACCGATTTGCTCGCGGAGTCGATTCCATCAGAAAAGATGACGACGATTTTTCTTCCGGAGCGCCCTTTGATACTGTTCAGAGCAAAAAGGACGGCGTCGTGCATCGCCGTGCTTGCTTCACGAAAATTGATCGTTTTGAATTTTTCCCGGACCGAATTCATGTCCGAAGTGAAGGATACAACCGTTTGAGGCTTGGTGTTGAATTCAATCAGTTCCACCTGATCTTCTGACTTCAGCCCATCCATCACCAGACCGGCCGCCTGGAGAGCGATCTCGAGTCGAGTCAGGCCTGCGACCTTTTCGTGCATGCTGTAACTTGTATCTATAACAAACGACATTGCCAGAGGATACCGGCTGTCTTCGCTTGACGAATTATAGAAGTGCGAGAGGTTTTTGACCTTGCCATTCTCTTTCAAAATGAAATCTTCGAGCGTCAAATCGGTGACATGTGCCCCCTTCGAATCGGTGGCGACAACGTCCATTTGCACCAGTTGCACTTCTACCTGTTCCTTCAATTGGCGCCCGGAGGCAAAAGGAAGCAACGCAAAAAGAAAGACGATCAAAAAGGAAATCCACTTGGGCCTTATTAAGAAAGTACTCATGCCCTTTAAATTTAACGAAGTCGGCTCGTTTCGACAAATCTTGTGACTCGAATCTTGTCAGCACTTGTGTATACTGATTCAGCATGGCGGGTTTGCGAACAGGTTCCTTCATCGGTCCTTATGAAATACAAGCTCCGATTGGCGCGGGTGGAATGGGAGAGGTGTATCGCGCAAAGGATCCGCGTCTGGGCCGTGAAGTTGCCATCAAGGTTTTGCCTTCTCAATTCTCTTCGGATGCGGATCGTCTCCGGCGCTTTGAACAGGAGGCTCGAGCAGCAGGAATCCTGAATCATCCCAACATCCTCCAGGTCTATGACATCGGAGTGGAGGAAGATTCCCCCTACGTCGTTTCCGAACTTCTGGTAGGCGAAACCCTTCGCGAGCGAATCGGTGGCTCGGCGGTCAACCACAGGAAAGCGATTGAATACGCCCTGCAAATCGCACATGGTCTCGCTGCGGCGCACGATAAGGGAATCGTCCACCGTGATTTGAAGCCGGAGAATATTTTTGTGACGCGCGACGGGCGAATCAAAATTCTTGATTTCGGTCTCGCGAAGTTAACAATCCCGGAGCCTATTAGCGGAGGCCGTTCGAATTTGGCCACCCTGGATCCTGCGACGCAGCCGGGCATGGTCCTGGGAACAGTGGGTTACATGTCACCCGAACAAGTTCGAGGGCGTGAGGTCGATCATCGATCCGATCTGTTCAGCTTCGGCACAATCTTGTACGAAATGATTACAGGACGGCGCGCTTTTCATCGCGATTCCACGGCCGATACCATGAGCGCCATTCTGAAGGAGGATCCGGTCGATCCATCCTCCACGAATAAAGGTGTGCCGGTAGCATTGGAAAGAATCATTCGGCATTGTCTGGAAAAAAATCCTGAAGAAAGATTTCAATCTGCCCGCGATCTGGCGTTTGATCTCGAAATGATTTCAGGTATTTCCGGCACAACCAGTGCGTCCATAAGTCAACAAGCGGAACGAAAAGGTTTTCGCATTTCAAAACTTTTTCCGGTTCTCTTACTGATGACAGGATTGATTCTTGGCGCCGCGGCGGCGCTGATGTTTAAACGAACTCCTACACAACATGCGACACCTACATTTCAACGGTTAACTTTTCGGCGAGGATATATTTCTGCATCAAGATTCGCCCCGGATCGTCAGACGGTTCTTTATTCTGCTGCGTGGGGCGGTGCGCACCCGGAAGTTTTTTCTACGCGACCGTCAACACCTGCGTCCCGATCCTTAAATCTGCCACAAGCGGAATTAGTATCGATTTCCTCCACAGGTGAAATGGCAATTCTCCTGAATTCGCGTTTTATGACTGGCTGGCAGCGAACCGGGACGTTGGCTCGTGTTCCGATCGATGGCGGCGCTCCGCGAGAAATTGTAGAGGAGGTGCAGGATGCAGATTGGACTCCTGATGGACGTGACTTAGCGGTTGTTCGAAACGTGCCGGGCAAGAGAAGACTGGAATTTCCAATTGGAAAAATTATTTTCGAAACAAATGGCTGGGTTAGCAATCTTCGATTTTCGTCTGATGGAAAAAGTATAGCTGCTATTGATCATCCTCAAGCGGGAGATGACCGGGGCATGATAGTGGTTTTCGACTTGAATGGAAACAAGAAGGTGCTCACGGGTGAGATGTCCAGCGCATCGGGACTTGCCTGGTCGCCCGATGGAAAAGAGATTTGGTTTACTTCCAGTGAATTGGGTTCGAATCAGCAGCCTTTGCGCGCTGTCACACTTTCCGGTCAGAAACGAATCGTATATGAAATGGCCGGCAACCTTGTCTTAAATGATGTTCTGCCAACGGGCGAGGTGTTGGCGCTTCGGGATGACAGACGGCGTGAGATGATCGGTTTCACAACGGGAGACAAGATGGAGCGCGATCTGTCCTGGTTTGATTGGGCATTCCCGCGGGATATTTCAAAGGATGGCAAGTTCGTTTTGTTTGAAGAACAGGGGACAGGAGGAGGACACAACTATTCTGTTTTCTTGCGTGCCATGGATGGCTCTCCTGCTGTTCGGTTGGGGGATGGTTATGCAAGCGCTCTTTCACCTGATGGGAAATGGGCACTCGCAACCTTACCAGGAGTTCAAAAAAGCCACACGATTCTCCCTACAGGTGCGGGGCAACCAAAAACACTGAACTTCCCAACGATGGAGCGCGTAGGTACAGCCGCTATGTTGTGGTTTTCGGATGGCAAAAGAATAATCATGCCTGGTATTGAGACGGGGCATCTGAACCGACTTTGGATTTATCATTTGGAATCTGAAAAACTTCAGCCTGTGACACCGGAAGGTGTGGCTGGACCATTCCTGCTTTCCGGGGATGACAAATTTGTGCTTGCCCCTTGCATCGAAGGAAGCTACTGTCTGTATCCCGCATTAGGCGGCGAACCCAAAAAAGTTGCCGGACTCGTTTCACGAGATTTTGTCGTTGGGTGGACAACTGATGCTGATACTGTCTATGCGCTCCAAAATAACGCCTTTCCTGTTAAATTGGAAACTGTGAATCTTTCATCCGGTGAACGAAAACTATGGAAAGAAATCATTCCCCCGGACTTGGCTGGAACCCTACTCCCCATCAATCTGAAAATCACCGCAGATGGATCGACTTACGCTTATACCTACCGTCGCGCGCTCTCTGATTTATATCTCATCAAAGGCGTAAAATAGTCGCTTACTTACTAATACATTAGTGGGATATACTAATCGCTCATGTCCACGGTCACACTCGGACTTTTGGTCCTGCTGGCAACTGTATTCATATCCATATTCGGATTGACCATTGTGCGGCGCAGAGTGTCTGTGTCGCTTCTGGAACAACATCGGGATGTAGCCGGCTTTATCATTTCCGTACTGGGCGCGGTCTACGGTGTTCTGCTTGGATTCATCGTTATTACCGTATGGGGGCAGTATGAGGAGGCAAGCAGATGCATTTCCGGAGAAACAAACCAGATGGCGGACCTGGTGCAAATCTCTCTGGGTTTTCACGATCCAATTCCGGAACGAGTAAGACAAAACATGCTGAAATGCGGTCAGCTCGTAATTGACTCTGAATGGCCCGGCATGGCAAAAGGGCAAAGTAGTCCTGAGGCCCAACGGGCTCTGGATCAAGTTTGGAAAATCTACCGAGAAATAGAGCCAAAAGATTTTCGCGAAAGCGCCTTAATGGCAGAAGGATTAACGCGGTTGGCTCATTTAAGTGACTTTCGAAGAGTAAGAATTCATGCGAGCAGGTCTGAAGTTCCGGGTGTTGTTTGGGTCGTATTGCTTTTGGGCGCCATGATCACGATTTTCTACACCTACTTGTTTGGAGTGGAACGCATCATCGCGCAGGGAATCATGACTGCGGCCCTGAGCCTTCAAATAGCTTTGATTCTTTTTCTTGTTTTTGTTCTTGATAACCCTTTCCGCGGGGACTTCAAACTAACTGCAGAACCATACACCAGGATTTTGCACCGCATAGCCGAAATACAAAACCAGAAAACGCAGGGCTTACAAACGGAAATTCCTCATAACTTTTTTCCCTATTGCGTTCGTGCATATTTGCAAACGATCAATAAAGGGCATATCTGGCAGCGGGGCTTATTGCGTTTGCACAGCTCCTGTCCATGGATGCGAAGTAATTGATGTGCGCGGATTAACCATTCATAGTCGTGGATTAACTCCGGCTGAACAGCTTCCTGCACAGAACGGTATGTCGCGCGATAGTTTTTCTGTTCCGTCCCAAATCCCAAGCGAAGGAGCGCGCGCAGTCCGTTTGATTCCAAAGCAAGCACCGGAAGTCTACGGCAGAAAAGAAGGATTTTTTCTGCAACAGGTTCTCCAACCCCCGGGAAGAGCTGCAGCGCTTTCTTCGCCTTGTCGGTCGGAAAATCCAGTACCTGATTCAGATCTCCACCAAAGTCTTCCATTAAAATCTTACCGATCATCGAAAGTTTTTTTACGCGCTGATCCAGAATGATTCCGCCGTCACTCAAGGCTTGTTTCAAGTTTTTTGCAGAGGCAGCAAAAACCTGTTGGGCGGATACGCCAATCTGTTTTTTGAAGGCTTCGAAAGTGCTTTTGCGCCGCGCGTCATTTACGAGATAAGCAATGTTTTCCCACAAAATCATCTCAAGAGGTCCGCTTACCGGAAACAGGCCGGGCTTTCCATAATGTTTCTCCAGTCGTTCCAGAATTTCGTTCAGTCTTTCAGGCATTGGGGCGCCTTACTAAGCTTAGCAAAAGACAAGCCAATTAGCGTTGCCGTAAAAATCCTGGAACGAATTTTGTGACTTGCCAATCCCGGGTTTCGGTTTATATATTGTAGGTAGAGGAGTTCTCTTGAACTCCTAGGAGCGAACATTAAATCTGAAAAGGTTAACGTTCGCTCCTTTATATTTTGGCCCAAAATGACCGCCGGCTTCAGCCGGCATAAAGGGAAGGCAGGCTTTAGCCTGCCTCTTCTTGAGCGCGGGCTTCATCCAGCGGTATAGAAGACAGAAGATGCGAAGCCCAGGCCAATACGCAAAGATTCTGGATTTTGCCTTGCGAAACACGACTCAAAGGACAACTTAGCGTCTTTCCGTTGAGGAGCTATGCGCCTTTGCGTTCTCTCTCACACCGAAGATGTCAAGGTTTGATCGAAGCTTTCGCAACAGTCTTGAGATCCAGTTCGAAGGATTTGCCGTCTGTCGTTTCAATCACAAGAGTCCCGGCAAGAGGTAAACAGAGACGGTCGTCATCGGCCATTGAACTAGGCATACCGGACATCTCCGGAGGCGTCGCAACCGCCGGTGGTTGTGCCGGAACAGGGGCAGGCGCGGGCGTAGCCGTCCCTAGCGGCGCAGGATTGTCGTCCATTGCAGAAGGAGAAGGGCCAGGCATTCCAGCGGCTTCAAATTCGACAGCGCCATCGACTCGAACCTCATACTTCAAATGCTTTATGTCCTTATCGCCGCGTAAATAAACCCTCAAGATCACAGGTTGTCTACGACGGAATGTCAACGTCTTGACTTCCGTTTGAGAATTTTCTTTTGCGACGACGCCAAATATATCAATTCGACTTCCCGATTGGTCCAACAGTTCAACATCCATAAGCGTAGAATATTTTTCGGTCTCGGCCGTTGCGGTTATTTTGACTTCACCTTTGTTTGCAATAAAACGATAATGGTGACTTGTCTCCGCGCCTTCATATTCGCTCTGTACTGTGTTCGAAGTAAATGGCGTTGGGTTGTTTCTGTCTGTTGAAGGTTCCTGAGCAAAACAAATTGCTGAAAAGAACAAGATAACAAATGCGAACTTTAGTTGTTTTATTTTCATGATGCGTCTCCTACCAGCATAAAAATTTTCCGTCTGCGCTGTAGCCGGCACTTGATCCTTGTCCGTTTCCCAGGCAATTCAGTTGTGTACTATGTGCAAGATTAACGAGGCCGCTACTATACGTGCAAGTGCCTGATTTCTCGATCGTCAATTTTCCAGTGTAAGTGTTGGCTTCACCACGGCAAAAGGCCGCTCCCATGATGCAGCCTTCCTGAGTTGATGTCGTATTGCCCGCATCCGGGCCGAACACTGTGACTGTCGGGAGCTGTTGCGGACAAGGGGCAGGGCGGACTGTTTGTATGCTTTCAAGGTAAGTGTATTCGCACGTAATAGTTCCTACCCCAAATCTGGCGTTTTTTCGGGTGAGGGGGTATATCTCGGTGCCCACTTTCATTCTCACCTGGTCCGGACAGGCGATCACAACGGGCGCTGAAGTTTTTACCGGAAACGCGGGAGGAATCACTGTTGTTGGCGTAGGGGGAGGTGTATACCTATAATCTTTGGGGATTTTTGTAATCTGCAGTTCTGGATTTGGCTTTCCCTTCAACGCAGCAACAAAAGCAGAATATGTCATCTTCCCTGTTTTAATTTTGTTTTGCCACTCCTGCTGTTCGGCTGCTGTAGGTTGTCTTGAAAAAGCTTCCTGAAATCCTCTGTTGATAACATTGACCAATTCCCCTGCGCCGCGAGCGGAAACCAGCCAGCGTATGTTGATTTGCACTAGCTCTGCCTGAGTTGCAGGCAAACGGGTCTGCCAGAAGGAGATTTCGGCAGCCGTTGCAGGACGTCCGAACACGGTCATATAGGCCGCGTTTGTGTCCACATTTTCTGACCAGCTTCGTTGTGTGACGAAAATCAAAAAGATGAAACAAAGTACGAGTGTTCTTCTGTTTTTCAACTGAGGCCCTCCAAATGGTGAAAGATACTGCCATTGTACAGGATTGGTTGAAAACTTTGATCCACTCAAATTTTGCGTGGTGTTCTCCGTTCTCTGCTAAGATGAAAGAACGCAAGATTTGAGGTGACGATGAATCGAACCTGGTTCCATTTTCCAACTGCAATTGTGCTGGTTATCATTTTATTTTCTATGAATGCGCGTATCGCATCCGGCGAGACCGACCTGGGCGGGTCGTTGTCTGGATCGCCGGCTGTTGCATCCTGGTCCAGTACTCGGATGGATGTATTCGTTCGCGGCGGAAACGATCATCTCTGGCAAAGGGCCTGGACAGGAAGCGGATGGAGTAAATGGGTGGACCTGGGTGGTGCAATCATGCATGATCCCGCGGCTGTATCGTGGGGGAACGACCGCATCGATGTTTTTGCGGTTGGTAAAAACAAAAGTATGTGGCATCTCTTCTGGGACGGCGCCGCGTGGTCTGAATGGACTGATATCGGAGGCCAATTCAAAGGGAGCCCGACTGTCGCTTCCTGGAGTCCGGAGCGGCTCGACATTTTTGCCCCCGGCATGGATGGTCATCTCTGGCATCAACCTTTTGACGGAAAATGGGGGGGTTGGAGCGATTTGGGTGGCGCAATTAAGAATGGTCCGGCTGCTGTCTCCTGGGGACCAAACCGGATCGATATTTTTGCGCGCGGGATGAACG
>JBKKAT010000232.1:0-4268 GCA_046714535.1 Acidobacteriota bacterium
AACGTACCGAAGCAGCGCTAAACTTTTATGTGAGTAAACTATTTGATACAGTAAAAAAGCATCAGAGTTTTGTGAAAGCATATTATCAGGAACAGGCCGTCCATTCACAAAAGGCATTCTGGACCTCTCGCTCAGCAGTGAGCCTTATAGGTTCAATAGAGAATTCACATAAAACTGCTGCTTTTCCACGAATCCATTTAGACTCTTCATTGCGTAAAGCTGACGACATTCGTATGGAGAGAACACCCTGTATCATCGGTGATTTGATTGAACTGCGAAATGCCATTTACCGTGAATCATTGGGCCGACCAGTAGTTTTTGTTCAGAATACTGAGATAGCGCCTCTTCTGGAAATCGTGACGGGGAACATGACATTTTCAGAGATCGTTCACCTGTGGTCGTTGAAGATGCCCCAACATGTTGCCCAGCGAATCGCCGTTTGGATGGTGAACAATAATATTTTAGTTTCATCGGGAGTATGTGTAAGACAAAAGAATGGACTATCCTCGGGTAGCTAATCGGAGATAACGATCTTGAGAGTGCGGCTGCCGATGTGAGGAAATGAAAACGATGGGCTCGGGGGGAACATCACAACCTTAGTTCAGGTGGATCGTTTCAAAAGGAGGAACCACTAAACAATATTTCGTGTAGAGAAACACAACAATGCCTAAAGATGAAGTTGCTGATCTTGGAGCGACAAAAACGGTGATCCTGATGTGTTAGAAAATTTTTTTCCTTGCCAGTGAGGTGCCAATCGTTGCCCAAGCTCAAAAGCTGAAAGACTTGCAAAAGCCGCAGAAAAGACCGGGGAAGGCTGCATGTTTGGACAAGGATGGTGATATCGCGTAAACGAAAATGACGCGGGCCTCCAACGGTAAATAGCTTCGGCCGCCAATTTTGACTATGCGGTCCAGGAGTGAAACGGAACAATTAGCCGTATTTCATGGAATTGACTTCCGGCCTTGATTCCACCGGTTTCTTTATATGTCAACAATTTCATACCTGTGAGATTCTCAATATAATCCCGCGCACTCAATTGGATCGATTCCGTAGTGATCATAACAATCAGCTCTGAGCTCTGAAATACGACTTCGAATTCTGTTGCGATTATACGGGTGCCCCGCCTTGTGAGGAATTCATTTACATATTCTGGAAACGTATGATCTATCGTAGAGCGTTCTTGCACGCTAGGAATTATACAAGCATTGACCGGTGCTCTTTCGGTCGCAAAAGTTTCGGACGATGCCGCTTAGAGTTTTCCAATCCCGATCGTTCTGATGAGTGAACTAGAAGTATAGGCAACTCAATGCAGATTGGATACTATCCGAGTTGGTGGAAAAGTAGCTAAGAAGGTAATTTTGGTTCCGACGAAACATTAATCGGGTCTTCGTAAGAGTTTCCCCTCACACGGCTCTTTCGTAGTATTTGCGTTTATCCGAAATGAGTTCCGTCCTTTTGAAAACTGCATGCGCAACAGGGTAGACACTTTGGCCGTCAAGGCTCGGCATCTGCAACAATTCTCTGGCATAGTTTGTGCATCACTTTTTTTCGATGATCTTAATATAGAGAGTTGCAACCCAGCATGCGATCAAAGCCACATGAGCGATGGCATTTGCCCAGCCAGACCAAAAGGCCAACCTTCCAGGTATGGGTGACTCTTGAAGTTCAGGCGGCAGCTTTTTCTATTCGCCGTCACCCTTATTGATAACATCAGCAAGTTCAACTGAACGCAGTGCGGAAGACTTAGAATAGTATGCTATCTGGAGTGCAGTAATTAAAGCCACAAGATTCTGAGTTACAAATGCGGCCACCACAACATGGCGCCCGTCTTGGGATATGTATTGAACTGTTGCTGCAATTCCGGCGATATTAAACGTTAAAAAGATCGTGTAAAACTTAATGTAAAGATCCCAAACAGTCCGAAACTGCAAGCTCACTTCATCAAAGTACTTTTTTGCCAGCCAACTTTTATTGCTCTCGCCGTTAGCGTTCATAGTTATCTCCTACAGATCCTAATAAGGCCATTGTTTATTTTTGCGGACGACAAACAAATTGAAGAAAGCAATTTGACTTCGTTGCCCTATTGAAACCATCCTGCGCAAGCGCCCTCCTCGGGATGTTCGTTCCTTTCTGTAGTATTCAGGATCCACAAAACCTTTTGGAAACTCTCTGATAAACCTCTCTTTTAGGTAAGAAAAATTGTTCAGTGCCGTAAAAACGGTACCACCACGATCTGATAGCGAAAGCATATAGTTTCTCCATTCATTTCATTCTACCGAGAGCACATAGGGTATATGTAGTTGTTCCGGCTGCTTGCTCCTGATTTTCCTTGCCGCGACGATGGTCTTTGAAGCCATCCGCAAATCGGATAGTACAACCCCGCTAGTCAGCGCCTCCGCCGACGATTGATTTGCCGCGGGATCACAGAATTTGATTACGGCTGAGCCCGTAGCCTGGCGTTTTCTGCCTGCTCGCCGAACAATTCCGCTGCATAAAGAATGTTTTCCTCGGCAGACTTTTCAATGCCTGAAGATGGAATCATCCTAAGGAATTCTTTTTGCCAAGTAGCCGCTGGAAAGTTAGTCATGTTAAAAGTGGGATCCCTTTTGAGTGAAACTTCATCTTCGAACCTAACAGCGACGTACAAGGCCACATATTTGCCGCACGTTTTAGTTCGGTCTACTTTAACCACAATTCTGAGTGACTGACGGGCGTTCATGTCAATGCCGATTCCATTCTTCCCTAGAAGTTCTGAGATCTTAGACTGAAGGGCAATCTTATCAGAGGGAACATCGGAATCGTAATCGAAAAATAAGTTGATTTTTTCGATATCTTTTAACTGCATCTGAACAAGCGTACTCGCAGCGCACGTGTTGAAACTGAGAGCAACTAAAACAAATAATCCCACTAAACTGAAAATCTTCATTCGACGATACATTTCTTCCCTCTTAAGGTTTGATTTCGCGTATAACCTTATCTCTGTACTTGTCCGCATATTCTTCGACGGGACGTTTGTCGTGGGCAACGCCTTTGCCCTTGAGAATGGAATCTTTTTGTCTGGCTTTCTCGTATCCTACGGGATCGCGAGCAGCTTGGTCGGCATGTCCGACCTCATGAGCTAGCGTTTCTCGCTTATCCTTATCTTTCAGCCCAGGCTGAACTACTATTTCCGCACCCTTATATTTTACACCCGTTATCAGATCTATTAGTTGTTCGGATGTCGTGCTTTCAGTCACTTTGGAGGCATCATAAGTTAAGGAGTTTTGGTCCAAGTCCGCGGAAAAAGTTACTGACATCTTGCCATCAACAGCATCGTCGGGAATGCTTCCCTCCTTAATCACCAAATCAATCGAACCAGGACCTTCAAAAAGCCTAAGCGTCGCATCGAATGTATTTGATCTCCCTCTCATTTGCGTCACGATCAGGTTCAGATTGGCAGCAACTTTTACCTCTCGTCCGTCAGGATCGAATAAGTTGATCGGATCGTTAAAGGAGTACGAGTATTTGTTCCAACTTTGCGGGTAGATTGGATTCGAACTCGCGGCCGGATCGACGCTTGTAAATCTGGTCAGGTCATTGGACAGATAGCGGGCGCCGAAGTACTGCAAGCCGGAATCGATGTCGCGAAGTTTGCCTGTGAATTGCTGGGCGCTTTCACGGCACCCACCGGTCAGCTTGTTTTCACCGAACGGATAATGCTCAAAATTCCCGGAGACGCCGCCACCTGGAGTCGTAGTGATGCGCGTGGTTCCCAGGTGATCATTCAGATGTTGGTAATGATAAACGCTCGCGTAGCTGGTCAGCGGACCATCCGGGTTAGGACTGGTGGTGGAAAAAGTGTGTCCAATCTCCGCTGAAGGTATTCCTTCGGCGGCAGTGTTGTAACGCGCTTTTACAATGTAGTAGTAGCGAGTTCCATTCACGACGTTCAAGTCGTCATAGGTGTTGGTGGACGTACAGCAATTCGATTCAATGAGTGTTTTGGATCCACCGGCCGTTGTTCCCCTGTAGATGTTCACACCCGTAATTCGGCATGCGTATTGAGGTTTCCAGGACAATTGAACCTTGTTACCCACGTTTATGGCGGAGATTGCCCGCGGCTTTTCATCAAAGTTAGTCGTGACAAGGGTTCCTGTTGGGCCGTTTACGTATTCTTTGTCTGCGTAAATTCCAGCCGTGCTGCCATGCTGGCTCCACTCGGAAAGGAGAATTCCGGATTCGTCATAGATGAAATAGCGAGAAACCGCATTGATAGCATTGGCCCATTT
>JBKKAT010000233.1:0-2869 GCA_046714535.1 Acidobacteriota bacterium
CGCTCGAATTGGATCCTGGAAATGCAGACGCTGTGCGAGGTTCAGCGTATCTCGCAGCTGCTCTTGGCCGCTTTGAAGAATCGATCGCATTGGCGCAACGGGCAATCGAGCTTGATCCGCTCAGACCATTGGCCCGTTACAATCTGGGTTTTTACGCCGAATATTCCGGGAAATGGAACCTTGCAGAGGAAACTTTCCGGAAGACACTGGAGTTGAACCCGCAATACCCGGGTGCTCACCTGGCTTTGGGGCGCATCTACCTTGCGCAGTCGAAACTCAAAGAGGCGCAAAACGAGATACACAAAGAGCTCGATCCTGTCTGGCGCGATTACGGACTCATCCTTCTTTATCATGCTGAAGGAAAAATGAGGGAAGCGGATGCTGTTTTAGCGCAATTCATACAAGCATATCAAAATGATTCCGCTTTCCAGATTGCTGAGCTCTACTCCCATCGCGGGGATGTAGACAAGGCCTTCGAGTGGCTCGAGCGTGCCTACATACAAAAGGACGCCGGACTGACGCAACTAAAAGGCGATCGTCTTTTGCGCAAAATGGAGCACGACCCGCGGTATCGCGCTTTCTTAACAAAAATGAAACTACCACTGGATTGAATAACTATCGTCACTTGTTGTCGCAGCACCCCTTTTCCGTTTTTTCCTCTGCAAAAACCATCGGAAGGCTGCTGCAAACAATGAGTGCCATGATGAGCAGCGTCGAAACTGCGGATTTGAGTTTTTTGATACAAAACTTAACCATGTTTCCTCCAATGTCACTTGGATAACCTATCGCGCCACCCCGTCGATTAGTCTTCGCGTCCAGGTGCTTCGACGCGCAAATCCTTATCCTCGAACGCCGCGAAATGCTTCTGATTCCACGTCAGCAAAACGCTAGCTTTGGCTTTGCGAGCGCAGGCAGCAATGACAGCATCATACGTTTGACCACCGGAGATGTTATTGTAGATACACTCCTTCAACACGCGCCAATATTGGGCCGAGGTAAGAGTCACGATCGAGGTTTTTGCAAAATTCTGTTCCAGTAATTTGAAAGCATCTTGTTCCGATAAACGAAAGGGATAAGGCAGTCGTGTTAATACTGCAAAGGTTTCCATCAAAGTGTGGCCGGCAAGAGCAATCCCATCTCCCGATCTTGCGCGTTGATTCATTTCCTTCAGTGTAGGTGCATGATGTTCGTGCCAGGTACAGAGGAGCGCCACAAGACAGGACGTGTCAGGAAGATAGAACATCTGAGTCTGTATCTTTTTCACGCTCCCGGTTGATTTGACCGCGAATTTCTTCGACGGCGTCACCAGTAAGTTGTTTTTCAGCTGTCACGCTTGGTACAGCCACTACGAATTCCCCCTTACGAACAACGGATATCTCTGCAGGCACAGGTTCGATTTCCACGTGGTCTCCGACAATTCGAACGTCCACTTCTGTGCCTCCTTCGAGATTTGCGGCGTCACGGATCGCCTTCGGAAGCAAAATTCTGCCGGCTGAATCAATGGAGGCTTTCATGGTATAGAATTTACCATTTTTTCAACCATTTTCAACTCCATAAATAGAGGTTGTTGAAAAATTGCCCACAACTGTTGCAAGCCAAACTGCACGCTTCGCGATGCTTCGAGCGAATGGCTCCTTAGGTGCGCGCAAAAACGTGCCTTCTTTAGTTCCAAAAATCCCGTAAACCATGCGAAAATGTGAGCATTGATCGAAAGAATCTCCCACTACCGGATTTTATCCAGATTAGGCGCAGGGGGCATGGGTGAAGTGTATCTGGCCGAAGATATTCAACTGGACCGCAAGGTAGCCATCAAATTTCTAGCGCCCGCTTCGATTGAAAACGAACAAGCCAGGAAACGTTTGATCCGTGAAGCAAAAGCAGCAGCAAAACTTGATCATCCAAACATTTGCTCGATTTATGAAGTTGCCGAAGAAGGGAATCGCACATTCATCGCGATGCAATATGTGGAAGGAGAGACGCTTGCAGAACGAATGAAGCAGAAACGGCTGGAGACAACCGAAGCGTTAAACGTTGGAATTCAGATTTGCAGCGCGCTTGCAGAAGCTCATCAGCACGGAATCATCCACCGGGATATGAAGCCACACAACATCATGATCACGAAGGGAGGACAGGCAAAAGTGATGGACTTCGGATTAGCAAAGATTGTCGGAGGCTAATCCGATCAAACCGAAGCTGAAACGCAAAGTCAGTTGACCGGACACGGCATGATTCTGGGAACGCTTCCGTACATGTCACCGGAGCAGGTGAAGGGCCAAACCCTCGATGCGCGAACAGACATCTTCAGCTTTGGAGTTTTGTTCTATGAAATGATTGCAGGAAAACGACCCTTTGCAGCGGAGAGTGCGGCTGCACTTGCATCTGCAATCCTTACGGAGAATCCACGGCCGCTCAGCCACTACATAAAAGCCGTACATCCCGGGTTAGAACGGATTGTCCGAAAATGTTTGGAGAAGCATCGAGAGCAACGTTATCAAACGATCAGCGCTGTGGCGACTGATCTATCAAATATCGATGGGAAACAATCCGGCTATCGGCTTCGATCAAAATCAATCCGGAAACTTGTTGTGTTGTCCCTCATGATCATGATCCTTGCGATTGCCGGGATCGTGTTGTTTCGCAAAACCGGTAATTCGCGTCACCAGGAGATTACATCCATAGCGGTGCTCCCTTTTGACAACTTATCGGGCGATTTGTCGCAAGAATATTTTGTGGATGGTATCACTGAGGAGATGATCAATAATCTTGCCCAAATTCGGGCGTTGCGTGTGATCTCGCGAACATCGGTGATGCGTTATAAAAAGATCGAAATATCCTTGCCGGTAATTTATATTTAACTGCGTGTAGATGG
>JBKKAT010000234.1:0-5774 GCA_046714535.1 Acidobacteriota bacterium
GAATTGTTCTCTGTGCTCCTCTGGACGTGTACCTGTCCGATATGGAGACATATCAGCCCGACATCATTTTTATCTCAAAAGCGAATCAGCATCTCATTGGAGATAAGCGGATTGAGGGGGCGCCTGATCTGGTTGTGGAAATCCTTTCTCCTTCAACTGCGTATTACGATCTGAAAAACAAGAAAAATCAATACGAAACATCCGGCGTTAAAGAGTATTGGATCATTGACCCGCACGAGAAGAGTATCGAGGTTTATCAAAGCTTGAATGGAAAATTTGAACTGAGCGCGCGGGTCCAGCACGAAGGAACTATCTCTTCAATGCTATTAACCGGCTTTCAGATCAACCTATCCGACATCTTTTAAACCTCCAGACCTGCTACTCTACTGGTGAGATCTACATCTTGCGTTTGAACGTCGGGATGTCGAGATCGTCGCCGTCAAAACTGAAGGATCCTGTGTTCGGAGTGTTGTTCTTCCGGTAGAAGGACACATTCTCCTGATGATGAGCGCCAGCCGCGGCTGCTTCTGCCTTATTAGCAATAATTGTTTTTAGAGTAGGAGCAGACATTTCGCTGACCTGTTCAAAACCCGTTGCAATGACGGTCACTTTCACATCATCTCTGAATGCTTCATTGACGGTTGTTCCAAAAATGATCGTGGCATCTTCGTGCGCGCACTGCTGGATCAATTTGCATGCCTGATCGACTTCAAACAATGTCAAATTGCTGCTTGCCGTGATGTTGATGAGAATACCGCGAGCGCCATCGATCGATGCTTCTTCGAGAAGAGGACTGTTGATGGCTTTTTCCGCAGCATCCAACGCACGGCTTTCGCCGCTGGCAATTCCGGTGCCCATGACTGCCTTTCCCATTCCTTTCATGATCGTGCGCACGTCCGCAAAATCGAGATTGATCAAACCCGGGTTTAAGATCAGATCGGAAATACTTTGGACGGCATGACGCAGGACATCATCTGCCTTGGCGCAGGCATCTTTGAAGGTCATGCTGCGGTCCACCGTGGAGATCAATTTGTCATTCGGAATCACGATAATGCTATCCACGCAGCTTCGTAGCTCTTTCAAGCCGGTATCGGCCTGGCGCGCGCGTTGTTTGGCTTCGAAAGAAAATGGCTTTGTAACAACCGCTACCGTCAGCGCGCTCAGTTCGTGAGCAAAGCTGGCGATTACAGGTGCGGCGCCTGTTCCTGTTCCGCCACCCATGCCGGCGGTAATAAAAATCATGTCAGCGCCTTCCAGCAATTCCATGATTTTCTCGGCATCTTCCATCGCAGCCTGTCTGCCGATGTCCGGGTTTGCGCCGGCGCCAAGTCCTTTGGTGAGTTCCCCACCGATTTGCAAACGGACCGGAGCTTTCGAATTGCGCAGCGCCTGCAAGTCCGTGTTGATTGCGATGAATTCGGCTCCGTTGAGTCCCACATCCACCATGCGATTGATGGCGTTTCCACCTCCGCCACCCACACCCACAACTTTGATTCTCGCTCCCTGCACTCCCACTTCTTCCAGTGAAATTTTTACCTGAGTCTGCCCGTCCGGTTTTAGCTCAAGCTCATCAAACAACTCCATATCATCCTCCAGTGCTATGCGTCTCCGCGTCGCGAGTCTACGCGTCTGCGCGTAAACGTCCAGGCGTCAACGCAACGTTAAAACATTTCGTTAAACCATTCCCGAAAACGCCACAGAGGTCTGCGACGCATATGGAAACGGTCCCTCCGCAGCTCGCGTGTCCGAAATCCGTAAATAATCAGACCCACTGCTGTGGAGTAAACAGGACTGTTGATCACATCAATCAAACCACCCACACCCGAGGGTTTGCCGATGCGTACCGGCAGATCGAAAATTCTTTCGGCTATCTCTACTGTTCCTTCCAGCAAAGAGCCTCCACCGGTAATCACAATCCCGGAATTCAGCGAACGGGTCAGTCCCATTCGTTCAATTTCATCTTTCATTATAGAGAACAATTCTTCCGCGCGTGGCTGGATAATCTCACACAATACCTGCCGCGGCATGTATCGTGGTTTGCGTCCTCCTACTCCAGCTACCTCGATTGTTTCTTCTTCTTCAATCAAAGAGCTGAGCGCACAACCGTATTTCTTTTTAATTTTTTCCGCCTCCGGTATCGGAGTGCGTAATCCAACCGCTATATCGCTGGTAAAATGATCTCCACCAATCGATCGAATGTAGCTGTGCCACAAGCTTTGCTTTTCAAAAACAGCAAGATCCGTGGTGCCACCTCCAATATCGATCAGTGCAACACCCAGCTCCTTTTCATCAGGCGTTAGAACAGATTCACTGCTGGCTAATTGTTCCAGAACCGTGTCGGACACTTCGATTCCTGCTTTGTTCACGCATGTCAACAACGTTTGAAGCTGCGTGTTGCCGCAGGTGACCACGTGCACGTTTACTTCCAGGCGGCTTCCGCTGATTCCCATCGGGTCAGCAATCTCGTCCTGGCCATCCACCATAAATTCCTGAGGCAAAACATGCAGGATATCTTTGTCTGCTGGAATTGGAATCGTTTTCGCCGCTTCGATCACTCGATTGATATCTTCTCTTGAAATGACGTGATCTTTTGAATTAATGCTGATCATGCCGCGGCTGTTCGAGCCCATGATGTGCTCGCCCGCGATTCCTACAAAAGCTTCCTCTATATTGATTCCAGCCATCAGTTCCGCTTCTTCAACAACTTTCTTGATGCATTCCACCGTGGGATCGACGTGCGTAATGACTCCCTTGCGCAAGCCTTTGGAATCGCAACTTCCCATTCCAATGATATCGATCGTCATTTCATCTTTGATTTCGGCCACAAGGATACAAACTTTGGTTGTGCCGATATCAAGACCGACGATATAACGATCTTTTTTCGCCATTAAAGCTGTTCCTTGTAACCATCTTTCACGACAATCTGCCCTTCATAACGAAGATCGATGAGCTTTTGATTGGAAAAGTGATCCTTCATGAAAGTGGAATAGTCTGCGAACTTTTTAATCATCGGAAGAATACCATCTTTTGAGACTAAAAGTCCAAAAGAATAACCCTTTAAATATACAATAGTATTATGATTGTCGTAGTAATGAAATTCCGAGATTTGCTGAAAAATCACAGGGTCGCGGGCCACGGTTTCTACGAATTCTAAACATGCCCGAATCTGAACTTCATTGCTGACCTCAGCGATCCCGGTGATGACCGGAAGTGACGCGAATTCGGATGTCTGCTCGAGCGTTTGAATAACATGTCCGTCGACATCCACGAGGTAAAGATTGCCTGAGGAGACAATGGCAACCGGTTTCCTTTCCAGAATATGAACGCGAATCGTTCCCGGCAGCTCCCGCCAGAGAATGGCGCTCTGGATCCAGGGATGGCTTTCCAGACGCAACTTGATTTGTTTTAAGTCGACCTTCAACGTATTTTTTTGAGACGCAAACACAAGTGCTTCAATCTCATCCGGTCTTGTCTTTTTTGCTCCCGACACCTCAACGTCTTTGAGTACGAATACACTGCTGTTCCGGAATATTTGAAAACCGTGGCCGCCTAGATACAGGATTTCGCCGGTGAGAACCAGCAAAAGAATGAAATGAAGAATGCGTTGGGAGAGCGTCCGTTTAAATCGGCTCTTGCGCACTTCCTTGTTTTTCAGGTTTCGAATGTACTGATAATCAATTACTTTTTCGTCCTCTTTCTGCATGGTTTTGTTAGGCATGATTCCCCCTCCTTATAAAGGAGGGGGCTAGGGGGAGGTTGTCATAAATTCCAACCCCCTCTTGATCTCCCCCTTCATAAGGGGGAGAAATCCAAACTCTGAGCCCCTTCATCTCCTCCATACGACTACCTCTTCTTGCAAATCAACTCCCTGCGTATCGTGCACAGTCTTTTTAATATGGCTGATTAAGTTCAGGACATCGTGAAAGGTTGCCTGATTCCGGTTCACGATGAAATTTGCATGAATCTCCGAAACGACTGCGCCCCCGATTCCGAATCCTTTTAATCCCGAATCTTCGATCAGTTTTCCCGCCGCGCAAGGGCCGGGATTTTTGAAAATGCATCCGGCGCTTTTTTCTCTCAGCGGTTGCGTGGAAGTGCGGTGTTCGTTGTATTCACGGATCCGTCCGTGAATGTTCTTGGAATCATCGGGAATCAATTTCAAATTTACTTCAGTGATGATTCCATCCGGCGGTATAGCGGAAGAGCGATAAGTAAATTGAAGGTCCTGATTGGATGCTACCACCGCCGTTCCATCCGTTTTTACAATCTTCACGGAGTGAACGACTTCGCTGATCGTATGCCCGTGCGCGCCTGCATTCATTCGAACGACGCCTCCGATACTGCCGGGGATCCCGACAGCAAATTCAAGTCCGGTAAGCCCTTTCGAAGCGGATTGATACGCCAATTGCGCCATCGGATAACCGGAGTCAGCCGTTAAAATGTTGCCATCTGTTCGGAGTACCCTCTCCAGCGAACGCGTGCAGACCACGGCGTCTTCAATGCCCCGGTCATCGGCCAGAACATTGCTTCCATTTCCGATGATCCGGAATTTTTGCTTCTCCGCTTTCAACGTCTTCAGAAGATTCATCAGCTCCTGTTCGTTTTCCGGTAAATAAACAACCGGAACCGGTCCGCCGATGCCGATGGTCGTGTAATCACTGAGCTTTTGGTTCTTCTTGATTTTCATTTGTTAAATATTCCATCAATATTTTGGCTGTGCGATCTGCAACAGAAGTGATCGTTCCGGCTCCGAGAAAAAGAATGATGTCGCCCGGTTTCGCCAGAGACAAAACCTTTTCCGGCAAGCTATCCAGTTCTTTATGCAGCATCACGTTTCGATGCTTCATCGATTCTGCAAGTTTCTCAATGGTGACTCCGGGAATCGGCTTCTCGCCGGCTGCATAAACTTCGGTTAACACCAAAATGTCGGCTATATCAAAACAACAGGAGAATTGATCGATCAAATGGTGCAAACGCGTGTAACGATGAGGTTGAAATACTGCGATGATCCTCCTGTTCCAACCCTGGCGCGCGGCGTTCAAAGTTGCCTCGATCTCGCTGGGATGATGCGCATAATCATCAACAATCAAAATATCTCTAGCGTTCGCCTTCATCTGAAAGCGGCGATCGGCCCCGCGGAATCGGGAGAGTGATTCGCGTGCCGTATCAAAGGAGACACCCAGCAAGGATGCCACGGCGATGGCGGCCAGACTGTTTACAATATTGTGAGTTCCCGGCACGTTCAACTTCACCGTTCCGAGATTTACACCATGATGAAAAACCTGAAACTCCGAAACGTTCTCTTTAACAAGAACGGGAACGGCTCGAAAATCGGCTTCCTCAGAAAATCCATAAGTAATTACTTTTCGTTCGATCATCGGAAGAATGCTGCGATTTCCTTCATTATCAAGACAGAGGACCACAGCGCCATAAAAAGGCACTTTATTGGCGAATAAAATGAACGAACGTTTGATATCTTCCAGATCTGTGTAATGATCCATGTGTTCTTCATCAATATTTGTAATGACTGCGATCGTGGCGGACAGTTTCAAAAAGGAACGGTCACTTTCATCCGCTTCAACGACAATAAAATCTCCTTCGCCGGAGTGCGCGTGGCTGCCCAGCGCTTGTAACCTTCCGCCGATAACGATGGTCGGGTCCAAACCTGCATCGTGCAGCAACAGGCCGGTCATGGAGGTGGTGCTGGTTTTTCCGTGAGCTCCTGCGATCGTAACGCTGTATTTCAAACGCATCAGCTCGGCCAGCATTTCAGC
>JBKKAT010000235.1:0-2638 GCA_046714535.1 Acidobacteriota bacterium
AGGGGGAGGTAAGGAGGGGGTTGGAAGTTTTTAATGCAACGTTAGGGTTTAGCCGGCAAAGTCGAATCCGCGCTCCATTCTGATTGCTATTGCTTTTCCAGCTTTTCAGTTCCGGTATAGCGCCAGACACCATTCTTGCGTTTCAGCTTTACGGTTCCTTTGACTGGATAACGATCCACTTCAATGATATCGCCGGTGGACTCTTCCCGCTGGAGCAACATGATTCCCTGCACATTCAGTTCCGCATCATCTCCTTCCATCTGGCCACCGGTGATCTTTAAATCGATTAAGCGAAGAGCAGGCCAGTTCAGCCGGGCCTCAACCTGAAAAGTTTCATTCGTAAAATAATCGATATTTGTCTTTTTGATCCATGGATCATCCTTATGAAAACACAAATCAACCATGGCGGGCTTATCCGGTTTCGCAACGGCCTCAACGCAGGCTTTGTACGCTTTTCCCGGATCCCCACCATCAGCAGCCAGTGACGACGCATCGACAAACGACGCGAAAAGGAATCCACAACTCAATAAAAAACACAAACCGAATACTTGAACTTTTACGCGCATCTTATCCTCCCTTTGCTGTAAAGTATTATAAAAGCATAACTGAGGGAAAGCTCTTGAAACCGGCACCCAGAAAATTCTCAAAGACCATTTTGGACTCGATTCGAAGCAGCAAGATCCTGGGAATTCGTTCCGGAAAAGAGCACCGGTTCACCGGAGTTTGGAGCGTGGTTGTGAAGGACAGAGTCTTTGTGCGCTCCTGGGATGATAAGACGACCGGCTGGCACCGTGCGTTTCTCCAAGACCCCACGGGAGCAATTCAGGTTTCAGACCGTGAGATTCCAGTTCGCGCGAAGAAGGTCCGCGCCGAGCGATTGCTGGATGCGATCGAAGAAGCCTACGCGGAGAAGTACAATACGCCGGCCTCACTCAAGTACGTTCGCGGCTTTCGCAACAAACGCCGCCGGATGACAACGACAGAATTCGTGCCGCTTTAGTCACAAGTGACCGCCGGCTGTTAGCCGCATTGTGATGTTTGGACAGCTGCCGGCTGAAGCCGGCGGACCTCTATGCCGTCTAAAGCCGGCGGTCAATTCCTATTGACGATCACATCTTGACAATCAAGATGTAAGTGTTTTATCATGCTTGCTTATGGTTGAGCCGAATACCGATGTGATACAAGGAACTCTGGACATGTTGATCCTCAAGACATTGAGTCTGGAACCGATGCATGGTTTCGGCATTGCCCGCCGCATTGAACAGGTCTCTAAATCCGTTTTCAAAGTGAATCCCGGTTCGCTCCTGGTTGCATTGCAACGGTTAGAACGAGCGGGATGGATCGATGCCGAGTGGCGACAAACGAAAAATTCGCGCCGCGCGAGGTTTTACAAGCTGACTCGCACCGGAAGAAAACAGCTTGATCATGAAACAGCGGACTGGGGTCGCCGCGTGGCAGCGGTTGCGCGTCTTTTGAAAGCTGAAGGTTAACCACATGTCATTCTGGCGGCATCTTTCAAGGGGTTTTCGCGCGTTGATCCATCGACCGGCAGTCGATCAGGAGATCTCAGATGAGGTGCAGCACTATCTGGAGGAAGCCACGGAGGAGCACATCGCGCGCGGACTCTCTCCGGAAGAGGCAGCTCGCAGAGTGCTCCTGGAGCTCGGCAGCCGGATAAACGTCCAGGAACATGTCCGCAGCTACGGCTGGGAGAGCGTGATGGAAACGCTGATTGCCGATCTGCGTTATGCGTGCCGCCAGTTGCGATCTCTTCCAGTGTTCGCAACAGTTACCGTGCTCACTGTGGCGGCCGGAGTTGGCGCTACAACAGCAATTTTTGGCGCCATCAATCCGATTCTATTTGAACCGTTGCCCTATCCGCATGCAGAGCGAATTGTCACAATCAACGAGATGAACAGTGATGGGTCACGCAACGATGGAACGTTCGGCATGTACCGCGGATTGGTGGAACGAAATCGCTCATTTGAAGCGATCGCCGTTTTCAAACCGTGGAAACCGACACTGACAGGAGGCGAACAACCGGAACGATTCAACGGCCAGCGTGTTAGCGCAAGTTATTTTGATGTGCTGGGAGTATTACCATTCCTTGGCAGGAATTTTCGCGCAGATGACGACCAGCGTCATGGGCCGAACGTGGTCATCCTGAGTTCTGCAATTTGGCAGCAACGCTTTGGCGGTGACCGCAATATCATCGGACGCCAGATTACACTGGATGATACAGGCTATGTTGTCATTGGAGTGATGCCTGAGGACTTCGAAAATGTGCTGTCTCCTTCTACTCAAGTATGGGGACCGCTGCAGTACAACATGTCGCAGGGAGCCGCCTGGGGGCATCATCTGCGAACAGTGGGACGGCTCCGTCCGGAGATAACGTTGGAACAGGCGACTCAACAGGTCGACAGCATCGGACGCGCGGTACTCAATGAGCAGCGACCGGATACGTACGGACCTAATGTGAAATGGGTCGCCGGTTCGTTAAAGGACGAAATCACGCAGGGCGCAAGACCAGCGCTTCTCGCGATCTTCGGCGCCGCGTTGTTAGTGCTGCTGATTGCTTGCGTGAACGTGATTCATCTCCTTCTGGCGCGCGGCGTGCAACGACGAGGTGAGTTTGCTT
>JBKKAT010000236.1:0-4023 GCA_046714535.1 Acidobacteriota bacterium
GAGATAGACCGGATCAGGGAGATAGACCGGATGACATACCTGGCTTAAGAATATCCGGTCTATCCTCTGATCCGGTGTCTCGTTCTCAATTTGCGAACGTACCGGTATTCGTTTATATTGAGTCCGATGGGTGGAGCAACTCGCCAGGGAACCGAACGCTACAAAAGCAAGTGGCACGGGCCGGCTGATCATTTTCAAGACATTCACAATTTGTGGATTTCCAGCATTGGTGTTGGAACTTATCTTGGGGAAATGGATGAACAGACCGATCATGGCTATGAATCTTCGATCTGCCGCGCAATAGAGCTTGGCTGCAATTTGATCGATACAGCAATCAACTATCGCTGTCAAAGGAGCGAGCGAAATGTTGGTGCCGCGCTGAAAAAGTCTTTTGAGAAGGGAACGGTAACGCGCGATGAAGTTGTGATTTCCAGCAAAGGCGGTTTTTTGAGTTTTGATACGTCGTACCCCGCGAACCCGCAGCGTTATATTCAAGACGAGTACATTGATTCAGGTATTTGTAAGCAGGAAGATATTGTGGCGAACTGCCATTGTATGACACCTTCTTATCTGGAAAATCAACTGGAAAGAAGCTTGAAGAATCTTGGGGTCGATTGCATTGACATTTATCTCATTCATAATCCTGAGACGCAACTCAGCGAAGTATCCAGACAAGAATTTCTCCGTAGAATGCTGGCGGCATTTAAACTTCTGGAAAAAAAAGTTGAGGACGGGAAAATCCAGGCATATGGAACCGCCACATGGAATGGTTACCGTGAGAATCCTAGCGGACAAGGGTTTTTATCATTGGAAGAGTTGATCGGTCTTGCGCGAAATGCAGGTGGGGATGATCATCATTTTCGCGCCATTCAACTTCCGTTGAATTTTGCGATGCCGGTAGCCTTGTTGAGCAAGAACCAGAAGTTCGGTTCCGAATCAGTCTCTTTGTTGGAAGCGGCGCATCTTCAAAAAATGATCGTTCTGTGCAGCGCATCGATTCTTCAGGGACAACTTGCAAAAAACTTGCCGGGCTTCGTGAGCCGATTCTTTGACAATCTCTCAACAGACGCTCAACGTTCGATACAGTTCGTCAGATCCACACTTGGCGTAACTTCCGCCCTTGTCGGAATGAGTAACCCGAAACATGTGGAAGAAAATCTCCAGGTCGCCCAAACGCCACGCGTCCCCTGGGACAAGATGCGACAGCTCTTTTCAGAAAAATGACCTATTTTGAGGACGGTTCAGGCCGTTTTTCCCGAGGTGGAGTAAACGGCATAGAACTTGTATAGGCAAAGGGTGAGTCTAATCATATGGAGATCAACAGAGGTAGAAAACAAATGAAACGGGGAATCATGTCGGGTTTAATCCTGACAATCATAATGGCGATTGCTTTGAGCGTCGCTCAGGCTGGAGATGTGGTCTATACACTCTGGGAGGATGATCAACAACAGTTCTGGGTGCGCATTCAAAACGATACGGATAATACTTACCGGGTAGAGAGCATCATCATCGAGTTCTACAACGAGAAGGGGAAGCGAATCGAACAACGGAACGCACCCTGCAAGGAAAAATGCACATTGAATTCCCATGACACCAGGGATTTCGGCCCGTATCAAGCGCCTGCTAATACGGAAAGCGCGAAAGTGCGCAAAGTGAATTGCGCAATCGAGCCTTAAAGAACTAACGTTTCTTGATGATTTTGCGTACGACTCGATCGGTCCACGCTGGGGAAAATGCGTTGAGGACCATCAAAGTTCGTCCCAGTTTTTGTGTGATCACGCGTGCGGAAGGATGCTCGATTGCTCGAACAATTGCTTGTGCGACAGAAGCGGCATCCTGCACAAATCCGGAATGCTCAATCTTTTCGTCTCGTGGGTTCTCTGTTGCTTCAATGAATTCCGTTTCGGTGGCTCCCGGAAGAATCAAAGTGCTGGCAATCTCCGGTAATTCTCTGCGCAGTGAATCCATCAAACCGACCTGCGCAAACTTGCTGGCGCAATAGGCGGCCATCATCGGTGTTCCGCGCACCCCCGCCATTGAAGAAACCGTGAGGATATGCCCGGTCCCTTGCTTTTTCATAACCGGAAGCGCCTTGCGAATACAGTAGAAGGTACCCATAAAATTCGTGCGCCAGATCCTTTCCATCTGTTCGGGAGTGGTTTCTTCCAGAGGAGCGTAAAGCCCTGAGCCGGCATTGTTGATTAACCAGTCGAGCCGGTGGCATTGCTCCTGAATTCTTTCGAAGAGCCGGTCCACTTCTTCCCCGCGGCTGACATCTGTTTGGATCGCAAAAGCGTTGCCGCCTCCTTCCTGGATTTGCGCAGCCAGCGCATCGATTCGCTCTTTCCGGCGCGCTGCCAGCACAACGGTGGCCCCGCGTCGAGCCAAAGCAAGTGCCGTTTCTCGCCCAATGCCGGAAGAGGCGCCGGTGATCAGCGCAACTTTCTCATTCCATTTCATGTGCTCCGATTATAAAACAGTTCCGGGTGGTACAATGCTTTCGATGGATGGGCTCGTCATTGTCCTCTTTGGAGTTCTCATCGCTCTCGCTACTTTCCTCATCTTTTATCTGTTTCGCCAGGTGCAACGTGTGCGTGAGGAACTTCAAAACCAGGTCGCACAGCTGCAGCACGCCGTCTCACAACGTTTTGATGCAAACGTCCAGACTGTCACTTCGCATCTGGGGATCATCACCGGCCAGATTACAAATACTACAAACGTAGTATCACAGGTGGAAGGGAAGCTTGGACAGATGCAGGAAGCTTCCCGGCAGATCTTTGATCTGGCCAAACAGATGTCTTCTTTGCAAGAGATCTTGCAGACTCCTAAAATGCGGGGAGGATTGGGAGAATTTTTTCTCAATGATTTACTCGCGCAAACGTTGCGTCCGGAAAATTACAAGATTCAATGCGGCTTCAAAAACGGAACGATTGTCGATGCGGCCTTATTTGTGGGCAAAAGCATTCTTTGCATCGATTCAAAATTTCCACTGGAAAATTTCAGGCGCATGTATCAGATGAACTCGGAAGCGGAACGCAAGAATTTGCGCAAACAATTTCTTACGGATGTGAAAAAGCATATCAATGACATCGCGACCAAATACATACTGCCTGATGAAAATACATTTGATTTCGCTTTGATGTTTATCCCTGCTGAAAATGTTTATTACGAATTGATTGTGCGCGATCAATCCGATTTGTATGAACACTGTTTAACCAAAAGAGTCATTCCTGTTTCTCCGAATACTTTCTACGCATATCTTCAGGTGATCCTGCAGGGCCTTCGTGGTTTTCAAATTTCCGAGCAGGCAAAACACATTCTTTCTCAGCTGCAACAGGTCGGCAATGATTTAAGCAGGCTGGAAAATGATTTCACAAAAATTGGAAGCCATCTTCGCGATGCGCATAGCAGCTACGAAAAATCGGATTTAAGATTGCAGCGTTTGAAAAAGAAAGTGGCTACGATGGGGACGAGCGAACTGGAAGAGCCTGAGGAAATGCTGGCGGGCACGGAGGCCCGCCAGACGTTTGAATAGTTCGTGTCCTATAGCAAAACAAAATTGCAGACTTGCCACTTGCCGGACTCAAAAATCATTTCGAAATCGTGGATCGCGAAACCGGTGTAGGAGTTTCCATCCGTTTCTGTCCAGGCAAAATCTGCGGGGGCTATCGCATGAGCCCGCGTGAAAGAATTAAATGTGACATCGATTTCATGCGGCGTTGCCTGTGTTTTGACGATGTATACCTTCTGATTGTTGATGATATTGATTTCGTGAGCTCTGCCGCCACAACCGGGGGATGCTGACCAGTTAACAACGATTTGTTCTGCCGGCAGCGTATCCAGCATGGAGTAACGGCGGAAGAATTCTCTGATGATCTGGCGAATCTCCTCACCCGCTTTCGCAGAATCAAATTCACCCACATTCACGTCTTTTCGTTCGACGTTTTGCAGCCCATCATTGTCTGTAACCACAAGAGTCACACCAAAGACACCTGACTTCCCAAAAAGGATTGAGACAACAGG
>JBKKAT010000237.1:0-6775 GCA_046714535.1 Acidobacteriota bacterium
TCCATCTGTTCGGACAGGCAGTTGTGGAAAATTATTCGGCGCATCCAGCGTCACCAGGACTCCCGCTTCACGCGCGCCTGCATTGCGATAACCGGCAAAAGTGGATTCAGCTTTTTGCACAAAAGTATCAACACTGTTGGCTTGCACGGGAAATATCTGCGCGACAACGATCCCTTGAGCGCCCTTTGTTTCGTTAACAGGATCAATAGCAGGGAGAACGAGAAGACCATTTTCAGGCTTCAGAGGCCGAAGCAATAAGACATTATCCGCATCAGTCATCAGCTGATTCATGGTCAATCCATGTTCTCTCCACACCGGACCATAATAGAATCCCGCATTCGCGATGGCGCGGGCATCCATATTCTTAAAGCCTCTGATCCATGTAAACCCGACAGGATTCTTCCGCTCAAAGAAATGCCCGAATACAAGCGCTCCCATTTGCTGAAACGCTTCCGGAAAATAGCTCTCAAAGTATTGAGCAAATGGCTCCCGCTTGCCTTCTTTGACCGTATAGCGGCGAAACTCGATCACCTGAAAATCCTTCAGGTGCTTGACCCGATCCTCAGCGAGTGCAGTAGACACAATCAAAAGTAGAATCACGACAAGAAATCGACGCATCAATGCCTCCTTAAATAGAAAAATTCCTTCGCGATCTTCGTTCAAAACCTACATCTCATGCCGGAACAAATAAGAAATCTTGATGAAGAAAGTCCGGTGATTCCGGTGCAATCCACGCTCAGAATGGAATGTGAAAGGATTGAAGCCATCAACATTCAAATCTTCGTTGTAGCCAACGTATACGGCAGTTCCGGGATGGGGTGTCCAGCCGCATAAAAACTGCCCGAGCATCTTTCCGGTTAACGAATCGTAATCGACGCGTGCTCTCGCGAACGTGAACCGGGTGAAGTAATAGTTTGCGAGCAGTGAATACAAATTTTGATCGAAAGCCACCAGCCGGGTGTCATTTCGAATTAACCGGCTCTTCGTAAAATCAAAAGAGACTCTTAAAGCATCAACCGGTTGGTAGGCAACAGCGCTCGTAATGTACAGGGTTGAACCCGGACCCGGATCGAGCGGCGCGTTCGGATCAGCGAGCGCTGCAGGACTCACTCGCGAGAACCGCGGACCGGCTCCGAAATCATAGTCCATAAAATCCCACGCGCGATCGTAAGACGCGCTGAACGAATACCTTTTGTTGGGAGCAGTGCCCGCTTGAATCAGCACTCCTTTGTAAATCGTGCTCCTTTCCGGTTCACCAAAGAACGCACCCCGTTGTATTGAAGATCGTTTCGGTCCGAATTCTTCTTCAAACAATCCAACATAATCGCCGTAAGCATATAGATTCAAAAAAGTTTGCCGCTTAAAGTTGAACAGTACGCGAGGGTAAACATAGGCATACTGCATATTTCCTTGCCAGTTATGTTGAGCCAGACTGGTGAACAAGAAACTCCAGGAAACAAGACTCGAACCGGCTTTCGGCTCTGAATTGTAACGAAGAGTTCCCGACCAACGATTCGTATCTGTGCGCTGCGTAAAACCCAGTTCCGCGCGATAGTCTGGCGTATATCCCTCACCGGCCAGTTGAAAATTCACATTCTTGCTAGTCTTGTTATATTCAGCACGGTAGCCAAAACCATTTCCCGTGCGATAAATATTTTCATTTGCGACGGGATCGTAAAAAAAACGGCGCGAGTTTGTTCCAAGCAATTGGAATGTGAAAATGCTTGTCGCTCCCATGTTGAAGCGTCCGTCAATTCCGGCCAGGTGATTGTGCTTTTCAACGAAGTTGTAGCTTGTCGCTACAAGGCCCAAACTCGATTCTTCACTGATATCACGCCTCAGTCTAAACAGGGCCGAGTAGGCACTCTTGTCAATGAATCTTTCAAAATCCGGATCGATTCGTTCTTCTTCCGTAAAGTTTCCGGGTGCTGCGTCCTGCGCCACCATGATTCCGAAGCTATGAACGCCTTGTTTTCCCGAAAACTTAAGAGCGATATCAGGATCCACTATGTTACGCGTATGAATCGCCTGAATCGGGGTTCGAAAAATCTCGATCCCTTCCAGAAAAAAGGGGCGTTTTTCATCGAAAAAGAGCGGGAAACGCTGGTTGGCCGTAACCTGCGGTTGATCCGCTTCGACCTCCGCAAAATCCGGATTAAAAGCCGAGGTAAGCGTCATACCTGGAGTCAGCACGACTTTCGCCGTGAGTCCGAAATCGACATCAACAGGTTTGTTCAAAAAATCGTAGGCGGTACCCTGTACTTGCCGGGATCGCATTCGAGTGCCGGTTTCCGAAGGGGTCAGCACCGGTATGACTTCGAGAACCGGTCCGCCGGCAATACCCATCGGGCCGGTAATGGTACCGGCTTGCGCAAGAAACCTGGCCTTCGTTTCTTCCCCTCCTGCGCCATTCCCGACCGCATTTTTGTTCCGGCTCAACGGCATCCAGGAATTCTCTTCATCACGGTGTTTGATCTGTCTCAATATATGAAGGCCCCAGGACTTTCCCCCGCCGGATGCGTAGCGCAAGGAAGTGAACGGAACAGCAATCTCAACAGAATAGCCATCCGGTGTCAGGATTCCTTTCGATTCCATCACAACATCTACACTGTAATCCGTCACTCCGTCTTGATTCATGATGCCGTCTTGCTGGACACCGAACGGATTGAACATCAGGACATATGCTTTTCGCTGATCATGGAATGTATCCACATAAATCGATATGGAATCATCAGCGGTGATATTGTCCCGCTTTGCAAGTGTTGCCCTTATGTTTTTCTTTTCATCCAAAGAGCGGATGCCAATGAAAAAGTATTTATTGTTGTATGCCAGCAGGGCCTCCGTGTTAAAAGTTGGACGCGTGTTATTCCCCGGATGGGTTTGATAAAAATTGCCCAGGGAGGTTGCCTGCTTCCAGATCTCTTCATTCAGGTGACCATCGATCGCCGGCATGGATTCAAAATGCGCAATTGGAACCGGCCGGCTTTCTTCCTCGGTTGCAGTCACGAAAGTGGCATAGATTGCTAGAAACAAAACGGGAATTAGAATTCGCATCGCTTACTCCTTTGACAAAAACCCTGTAACCATCTAAATTATTGTTATCGGTTACCAATATTATGAGGTTTCTGGTAACCAGTCAAGTAAATTTAGCCAGTTACAGGAGAAAAGACGGTGGTTCCTCTAAAAGAAAAAGCGGTTGCACAGATAAAACTGATCGGTGGCAGGCACTGCCTGGACTTCGTGAATACAATCGGCGGACGTAAGGATTCCGGAGCGAAAGGCGCAGATCGATGCGTTATCAGAGATGAAAAACTAAACGACTATTCGGATCTGTTAGCCTGGGGACTACGAATTGGCCTGCTGTCGGATGAGGAAGCGCAGAGGTTGTTGCAAGAATCACTTCGCAATCCAGCAGCAGCAAATGCTGTTTTTAAACGTGCCATTGCTCTTCGGGAAGCGATCTACTGGATTGGCAGGGCGATCTTGCACAAGAAACAGATTAAAGATGCGGACCTCGAAACACTGAATCAGGAACTGCTTCGGGCGCACTCCCGAAGAGTGCTCGCCGCTGGAAAGAAAGGCTTTCTGTGGGAATGGAATCGCCAGGAACTGGCTCTCGACAGGATTCTTTGGTCCATCGCTGATTCCGCCGCAGACATGCTCACTACTGCGGATTTGACCAGGTTACGCCAATGCCCCGGTGAAAATTGTGGTTGGCTCTTCGATGACACTTCACGAAATCGCAGCCGGCAATGGTGTGACATGAAGGACTGCGGAAATATCGCGAAGGTGCGCCGCTACCGGTCTCGAATTTAACACAGAGGCACAGAGACACAGAGAAAAGAAAAATGGATTTAATCTCTGTGTCTCTGTGTTAAATCCTATCCGAGGGCGGCGTGCATCACGGACATCAATTTATCCACCGGGATCGCGGGAACGAAATTTTCATTGGCGCCTACCATGTCGTGGTTGTTGATCAAACTGTTAATGATGGCTTCTTCCGTTGCTTCAATCGTGGCTTCAAAAGCATCATCCATAAATTGATCGAGGATGTAGGTGAATTGTTGCAGTCCGGATTTGGGCTCACGCAACACACGGTTGGCGGTGGAACAGCCGACGATGATTTCACCGCTCGAATACGCCGCAAAACTCCCACACCGGCCGATTCCCAGCGCGGCCCGTTTGCATAACCAGATGATCTGAAAACGGCTTATCGGCAAATCGGTTGCCAGCACAGTAATAATGGAGCCGTAATTATCGGAACGTTTTTTCATCGCCCCAAATGCTGTTGCCAATTTTCTTCCTACCGGGACTCCGAGTACTCGCAAATCATCAATGCGGCCGAAGTTGGAAAGGACCAGAATTCCAATCGTGAATTGTTTGTCATCGACCTTAATTACGCGCGAGCTGCTTCCGATTCCACCTTTAAAATCGCAGCAAACCATTCCGGTTCCGGCGCCGACCGATCCTTCCGGGACTATCGCGGTGGAAGCACTGTTCAATGCCTCGAAAACATGCTTTTCTTTGATATGGCGTCCCACTGCATCATTCAAGAAACTGTCATCGCATTCACCCACCACGGGAATCACAACATCATAAAGATCGCCCATTTCAGGAAATTTTTCAGACATCCATTTCACGCAGGAATCACTGACTCGTCCAACACTCAGCGTGTTTGTCAGCAGAATTGGCGTTTCGATGAGTCCCCACTCCTGAATCTGAATCAGGCCGCTGACTTCACCGGCTCCATTGAGGATATGGGCTCCCGACATTAAGCGCTCCATATATACATTGTCGTGAGGCATGATTGCAGTAACACCTGTGCGAACCGGTCCATTTCCAGGCCTGCGACGCCCGGTCCCCTCAATGATCGTGCTATGTCCCACTTTGATGCCGGGCACATCGGTAATGGAATTCTTGGGGCCGGACGGAAAACGCCCGACAGCGAAACCGTAATGACGCAGTAATTTTCGTCTTTCCATTTCAAGTGACTGGTGGCTGGTGGCCGGTGACCAGTTGACCATTCTAACACTGGTCACTGGCCAGCAGTCACTGGTCACTTTTTCTTGCGCATGCGGATGGAAAGGGGGGTAACTTCGACGAGTTCATCAGGATTGATGAACTCAAGAGCTTTCTCAAGACCCATATCGGTGAAAGGAATCAGCCGGATGGCATCATCAGCAACGGAAGCGCGCATGTTCGTCAGCTTTTTCTCTTTCGTTACATTCACCCGAAGATCGACGTTACGGGAATTCTGACCGCAGATCATTCCGCGATAAACCTCCTGGCCTGGTTTCACAAAAAGTTCACCGCGCTCCTGAAGATTGTTCAAGGCATACGCAGTGACCCGCCCATCGCGATCAGACACAAGGACTCCGTTACTGCGCGTGGTTATCTCTCCTAACCAGGGTTCAAAGGAGGCAAAAAGATGATTCATGATTCCGGTACCGCGCGTATCGGTTAAAAATTCAGAACGAAAACCGATCAAACCGCGGGTTGGAATTTGAAACTCAAGACGAACACGCCCTTTTCCATGATTCACCATATTCAGCATGTGCCCTTTTCTCATTCCGACTTTCTGCGTGCTCACACCGATATATTCTTCCGGACAATCGATAATTAAGTGCTCGACCGGCTCCAGCAAAATACCGTCTTCTGTTTTCGTTATGATTTCAGGTTTTGAAACCTCGAATTCGTAGTTCTCGCGCCGCATCATCTCAATCAGGATTGCCATTTGCAATTCACCGCGACCCATCACGCGGTAAGTTTCCATTGCGCCTTCCTGCACTTCCATTTTCAAACTGACATTCTTTAGCAGTTCACGCTCCAACCGCTGGCGCAAATGTCTTGAGGTAACGTACTTCCCTTCCTGACCGGAAAAGGGTGAAATGTTGGCGCTGAAAAACATGGAAATGGTTGGTTCATCGACTTTCAATACCGGCAAGGCCCGCGGATTTTCTGAAAAAGCGATCGTCTCCCCGATCGTTACGTTTTCATTTCCCGCAACAGCAACAATGTCCCCGGCGCCGGCCTCGGAAATTTCTGTTTGGCCCAATCCATCGAATACAAATACCTTCGTGACCCGTGTACTCTCCAGACTTCCATCGAGTTTGCAAATGGAAACCGCTTCATTCTCATGGATTTTCCCTTGTATGATTTTCCCGATCGCGAGTCGCCCCAGATAATCGTTGTAATCGACATTGGTAACCCAGAGCTGCAAGTCGGCCGATTCGTCGTAGCGGGGCGGTGGAATCGTCCGCAAAATCTCTTCGAAAAGCGGAATTAGAGTTCGCGAATCCTCTTCCAGATTGGTTTTTGCGATTCCGGCGCGAGCGTTTGTATAAAGGATTGGAAAATCGATTTGTCTGTCCTTCGCATCCAGATCGATGTACAGGTCATAAATCTCATTGCGGACCTCCGGGATGCGAGCGTCACTGCGGTCAATTTTGTTGATCACGACAATCGAAGGCAGATCCAGCTCCAGAGCTTTTTTCAAGACGAAACGGGTCTGCGGCAACGGGCCTTCCGATGCATCCACAAGGATCATCACGCCATCGACCATGTTTAAAGTGCGTTCCACTTCACCGCCAAAATCCGCATGCCCCGGTGTGTCAACAATATTGAGCTTGACCCCTTTGTACCAGACCGCCAGATTCTTGGCCATGATCGTGATTCCCTTCTCGCGTTCCAGGTCGATATTGTCCATCACACGCTCGTTGACCTTCTGGTTATCACGGAAAATGCCGCTTTGCCACAGCATCGCGTCCACGAGCGT
>JBKKAT010000238.1:0-6410 GCA_046714535.1 Acidobacteriota bacterium
CTCATCTCCATAGATACACTCCGCGCGGATCATTTAGGCTGCTATGGCTATAAAACAAAAACACCTTCCATCGATGCGTTGGCAGCCCGTGCGGTTCTGTTTGAAAACACAATCTCCCAGGTGCCGCTCACTCTTCCTTCTCATTCCACCATTTTTACCGGCCTTTATCCGGATCAGCATGGAGTCCGCAACAATGAGAACTTTATTCTTGCAGACAAATTCAAAACTCTTGCGGAAATATTTCAACAGAACGGATACAAGACGGGCGCCGTCATCGGTTCATTTTCTCTGGATTCCAGTTTTGGCATTCATCAGGGATTCCAGTATTACGAAGATCAAATCGGTCAGGGACACGATCCTGAGATCAACCGGCATGTGGAGAGAAGGGCCGAAACGGTTTGGAAGCTCGGCCGAAAATGGATCGAGTCTCAAAAAGGTCCATGGTTCGCTTTCCTGCATTTTTTCGACCCTCATTTTGCGTTTAACCCTCCTTCCGGTTATCCACAAACGTATGACGGCGAAATTGCTTATACGGACAAAGTGATTGGCTCGATTCTTCAGTTTCTGAAGGACAAAAAAACGATGGATTCCACAATTATCGTTTTGCTGTCGGATCACGGAGAATCGCTGGGAGAGCATGGCGAAGAGAATCACGGAGTTTTCTTATACGATGCAACACTGAAAGTGCCCTTCCTCATCCATGCGCCTGGCCTGACAGCGCGGCGAATCGCGAATCAGGTGCGGCTCGTGGATGTGGCGCCGACACTTGTAGAATTAGCGGGCTTACCGAAACAAAACGGTTTTGCAGGAGAAAACCTTCTGAGTAAGGGAGCAAAAAAGGATATGCCTGCGTACAGTGAAAGTTACTACACAAACCTGTTGATGGGCTGGGCGCCACTGCATTCCATCCGCTGGAATCAAAAGAAATGGATTGATGCGCCGAAGCCGGAACTGTACGATCTGTCGCGCGATCCAAACGAATTGAAGAATGTTTACAGTTCCTCTGCTGTTTCAAAGAGTTTTCGTTCGGAGCTTCAAAAACATGTTCATCGCAACACGCCGGACACGAAACAGGAACCGGATCCGGAGACGCAGGAGAAGCTCGCAAGTCTGGGCTACGTGACCGGTGGCGCTCCCAGGTCCGGATCGTCCCAATTCGATCCCAAAGACGGGATTGTACTGTGGACTGAAATAGAAGCGGCCGTGCGCGCTGCGCAATTGAGCCGATGGGCGGACGCAGAAGGTCGATTTCGAAAAGTGCTGGCGAAACAGCCTGAAAACGTAATTGCCAGAAAATTTCTCGCGAATTTATTACGCAAACAGGGGAAAAACGATGAAGCAATCGCTCTGATGAAGAGCGCGCTTCAATCCGATCTGCATCAATCAGAAACACGATTGCATTTAGCAGAAGCCTATATGGATAAAAAAGAATACCCTGAAGCGCTCACCAACGTTTCTGCGATTCTTAAAGAAGAACCTGAGAATGTGCGTGCACTCACAATGGCAGCATGGCTGCAGTCGCATCTGAAAAAGGACCAGGAGGCGATGCTAACCTATAAGAAGCTGGCGTCACTGCGAAAGCTCAACGAAAAGGAGGCGCTGCAGGCGGCCGGCATTCATCTGACCTCGCGACGCAACGAGGAAGCAGAAAAATATTTTCGACTTGCGCTTCAAGCAAACTCTAAATCGGCCGCGGCCTGGAAGGGAATTGCCCTGATCCTGGCCAGCAAACAACAATGGTAAGAATCACTCGAGGCTTTCTTGAAAGCGGGTGATTGTGAAAGCATCAAAAAGCTTTTAGCACGTGTGGAAATCGCTTCCCCTCGAATGGAAGAGATTCGAGCAAAATGTCCTTAAAAAGAAGTCTGTTCATTCTTTGCGTCTTTGCGTCTTTGCGTTTGGGAGCCGAAAGTAAGCCGGATATTGTTCTCATAACAATCGATACATTGCGAGCGGATCATCTTGGTTGTTATGGATACAAGCAAAACACTTCGCCCCATCTCGACGCATTTGCAAAAGAAGCGGTTCTTTTCGAGAAAGCGTATTCGCCTGTTCCCTTAACGCTTCCCTCGCACGCAACCATCCTCACCGGTTTGTATCCTGAGCGGCACGGTATTCGGGACAATGCTCATTTTGCATGGAAGCAATCCCCGCTCATTCAGCTTGCTCTGCAACAAAACGGATACACCACAGCGGCATTCATTTCCGGCGCGCCACTGAGCGCGAGTTTCGGTTTGAATCGTGGATTTTCTGTTTACGAGGACCAATTTACAGGGGCCGAACGAACGGCAAAGGAAACAACGGAACGCGCACTGCAATGGTTGAAGAATTCGCGTGGTCCGTACTTTTTATGGGTTCATTACTTCGACCCGCACGCAGAGTATGAAGCGCCTTCGCAGTTTCGAAAAAAATTTCCTGACCCTTACGATGGAGAGATTGCTTTCGTCGATCAGGAGTTGTCTAAACTGCTGAAAGCGGTTGGAAAAAGCGCTGCTGTTCTGATCACCGCAGATCACGGAGAAAGTTTAGGAGAACATGGCGAAACGACCCACGCAGTTTTCGTTTACAACGCTACAATTCATGTGCCTCTGCTTCTCCGCGCTCCCGGGTTAGCGCCTGGCAGAAGAAGCGATGCAGTCTCTCTAACCGACATAGCGCCGACCATTCTTGCACTTGGCGGCGTAAAGGCGGGACAACTGGATGGCGTTTCTTTGTTGCAGGTGAAAAAGAGCCGGACCCTGATCGCGGAATCACTTTATGCACAGCGAAATTTCGGGTACGCGCCTTTGTATGCGTCGATTCGTGAGGATAAGAAATTCATTCAGGCCCCTGAATCTGAGTTTTATAATTTGGCGGGTGACACCAAAGAGCTCAACAATCTGATCAAAAAAAGCAAAGTGAATGACTGGCAGCTCGCCATCAAGAACTATGCAAAAGACGGACAATCCGGCAAAAACGCGCCACTGCCCCCTGAAGAAGAAGAAAAACTGAGGAGCCTTGGCTATGTGAGTGGCGCCGTTGCTCAGACGGGAGTAGATCCTAAGAAAAAAATCCAGATCATGGAACGTTTCCGGCTTGGTATGGTGATGTTGAAAGAGGAAAAATACAATCAAGCGGAAGTGCGCTTTCGGGAAATCACGGGAACTGAAAAACACAATGGTCTCGCGTTCCGTTTTCTGGGAGATGCTCTTTCGGCTCAACAGAAATATGCTGAAGCTGCGAAGGCCTATTCAACTTCGATAGAACGTTTACCCGATCCGGAGGTTGGCGTTCAGCTTGCAAAAGCCTATAACCGGCTCAGGGACACTCAGCGGGCAGAGAAAGTTCTTCAAGAAACGATCCAACGTTTTCCCCATTATGTTGAAGCTGTCTTTGAGCTTGCTTCTTTTTACAGCAGCCAAAAACAGCGGGACAGGGCGCTTGCCATATTGAATCAGGACCAGCCCGAATTTCACAACCAGCGCGGACTCGTTCATTTGAAATTGGGAGATGCTGCGAAGGCAGTGGATGAATTCTTGATTGCTATCCGCAGCTCCGAAAAGGCGACGTATTGGAACAATCTGGGGATTGCCTATCAGAATATGAATCGCATCAAGCTCGCTGAAGAAGCATACTTGCGGGCGTTGAAACTCAATCCTTCGTACGCAGAATGCGAAGCGAACCTTTCCTTTCTGTTGATCTCATTGAAAAGATGGACCGATGCAGCGCAACATCTGGAACATGTGACGTCAAGCAACCCAAATCTTTGGAGAGCGCGGATGGCACTCGGCTATGTGCGGGAAATGCAAGGGAGAGGAGGGGAGGCGGTGACCATTTACAGAAAATTGCTTGCGGAAGCTCCCGCAGATTGGCCAGAACGGTCGCAGGTAGACGCGCGCCTAGAAAAACTTCAAAATTAATTTCTTTTTGCGTCTTTGCGCCTTTGCGTTAAAAAGTTATTTCAATAGAAGCAATATTGCCGAAGCAAAGAGTGCGACCACGGTTCCTGAAAAGACCAGGAACTTTGTCCATGCGGCGCGATCCATCGCGCGGGAAAGGGATTCCGCTTCGATGATCTGTTTCTGGCGTGTTTGCACATCGCGGCTAAAGGTGTCCAACTGTTCATAATTTTCGTGGAAGGAATCTTCTTCCAGCCGCAGTTGTTCGACTTTCTTGCCAAGATCGAAGAGAAAAGGTTGCATCTCGCGGCGAAAGTGTTCCATTTCGCGGCTGAGCTGCTTTTTCTTTTCTTCCAGATGTTGAATCTGTTCGTTGTAGCCTTTGATGTGCTGTTCGAAATCACGTTTGGAGGTTTCTTTGTTCTGATCTCCCCGTTCGATCTCGGCGCGTTCATTCGCTAGCTCAATTTTCAACTTCTCCGATGTCGAATGAAGGAAAGGAAGTTTACAGTCGAGATCAGCCTTTTCTACATACAGGCTGCGGATAGCTTCCTGTTCCACCCGTATTTTTGCTTCCTTGTCTGCATCTGAACCCAGATCGAGTTCCTGAATGCTTTGTTGATGCAAACGGATCTGTTGGGAAATATGGTCCTGTTGTGTTCGCAATTCTTCAATCTGAACCTTGTTGCTTTCCTTTTCTGCATTGATTTTTTCTATCCTTTCCCGATGAGGCACGATTGCCTGTTCCAGCAAGTCCAGATCTTTATTGAATTTTTCAGTCAGTTCCGCTTTTGTGTGATCAATATCCGCAATTTCAGTATCGTGCTCACCAAACTGAGTTTTCAGACGGTTCATTTCAATTTGCAGTTCTTTTAAATTGACCAGGATTCCGGCGAGGTCCGGATGATGTACATGAGCTTCCCAGGCGCGCACACCCAGGGCATGCACGAATTTTTCCTTTTCACGCTCCAGGCCTTTGATTTCGAAATACAAACGGGTAACCGTTCCTTTGCGTTTGATTTCGGAAACACCGGTAGCGAAGATCAGCCCGATGCGGCTGCCTACCGTGTGCTTAACGGCCGGGTCTGCTTTGACCTCTATCGTTTGAGCGTCCATCTCCAGTTGCTTCCCATCATATTACGGGGACCATGCTTTGTCAATAGTACTACATCTTGTGCGTTTTCCTCTTGCTCATGATCTTGCTCATGCTCGTGATCGGTTATGCACAAGGTACTATTATTAAGTACGGAGGGTTCCCATGAAGACAAGAATTGAAAAGGATTCGATGGGCGAACTGGAAGTTCCGGAGGAAGCATACTACGGAGCGCAAACGGCCCGGGCAGTTGAGAATTTCCGAATCAGTCCATGGCGATTTCAAACTGAATTTGTGCGATCTCTGGCATGGATTAAAGCGGCAGCTGCCAGAACCAATCATGAGCTGGGTCTGCTCGATGAACGAAAAGCCGGCGCGATTGAGCAGGTAGCGCTTGATATTGCGCAAGGAGCCCATCAGGATCAGTTCGTAATCGATGTTTTTCAAGCTGGAGCCGGGACATCGTTTCACATGAACGTCAATGAAGTAATCGCCAATCGCGGGTGCGAAATTCTTGGAAGCAAGAAAGGGGACCACAAACTGGTGAACCCGAATGATCATGTGAATATGGGGCAGTCCACGAATGATGTCATTCCTACTGCGATCCGGTTGACCGCACTATCTCTATCTTTTCCGTTGTTGGAAGCGTTGGGAAAATTACAGGCTTCGCTTGAATCCAAATCGAAGGAATTCGATACGGTGATCAAAGCCGGGCGTACACATTTACAGGATGCGGTTCCCTTGCGGCTGGGACAGGAATTTGGCGGCTATGCAGCATCGATGGGGAGAGCAAAGGAACAACTTTCGGTCGTAAGCGCGGGGCTGCAGGAACTGGGGATTGGAGGCAGCGCTGTCGGCACAGGATTGAATACCCATCCGAAGTATCGTAAGAAAATTGTTTCCCATCTCGCAGAAATAACCGGCTTCTCGTTGCATCCGGCAGAAAATTACTTTGAAGCGATGCAAAGCATGGCCCCGTTCACAAGCACGTCTGGTGTTTTGCGAAATCTTGCTGTTGAGTGCATTCGCATCGCAAACGATTTTCGTTTGATGGCTTCGGGACCAAACACCGGCTTTAATGAAATACGCTTGCCGGCTGTGCAGCCCGGTTCATCCATCATGCCGGGTAAAGTGAATCCTGTGATGGCGGAAATGTTGAATATGGTTTGTTTTCAAGTGGTCGGCGCCGATGTATGTATTTCGATGGCTTCCCAGGCAGGTCAGCTGGAACTCAATGTCATGATGCCTGTCATTGGATACAATCTTTTTCTTTCTTTTTCCATCCTGACGAACGCTCTGAATGCGTTTCGTGAAAAGTGCGTTCAGGGAATCGTTCCGAACGATGAGATTTGCCGCAACTATGCTGAAAATACGCTGGCGCTTGCAACGGTTTTGAATCCGTATATCGGTTATTTGAATGCAGCCGAAGTGGTGAAAGA
>JBKKAT010000239.1:0-3741 GCA_046714535.1 Acidobacteriota bacterium
AACCACCCATGAGGAACGGGCTTCAAGGTTGCAGAATCCTTGCGAGCACGCCATCGAGAGCGAATGAGTCGATCCATGCTCTTCCGTAGCTCGCTTTGCATCGGCAAGGGAACGCCGTTTCGATTCACAGCAACATCCCTGATTGCGGAACCAACCACAGGTGCAAGAGTGAACAGTTTCAACTTTGGATTTGATTCCAGTTCAACGACTGGCGATGCCCCTAGCTTCACATTCATATTCTGCTCAATTCCCGGAACGACATGATAACTGAGGTAAAACTTGCTGGAAGACACATTGTTCCTGGTCGTAACCAGCACCTGATTGCCGAGCCAATCCCATCGTCCAGGAGGTGTCCCTTCGAGGAAAAGATTTCTTTGCACAGGAACTCGTGTGGACGCCTCAAAGAGTTCAGGAATTCCGCGGGAAGAATCAATGGGCAGGCGGGAATGTGTCTGCCACAATTGTACGCCGTTTTTCAGGATGCTTATGCATCTCCATTCACCGACAAGGAGTTCGCTATCGATCTTTCGAAGAGTCGAAGAGAGTGGGCTCGCTTTTACGTTGCTTTCTTGCAACTGATCAGCGAAGGAAATTACGCTTCCGCTCAAATAATCCGTTTGCGGTATGAGATGCCGGCTCGTGAGAAAGAGGCCCACTGCAAGCAAGGCGACCACAATCCCGGTTCGGATCAGAATCCGCACGCTCATCGATTGTCATAAGAAAAAAGAACAGCAACAATTTTCCAGCCGTCCTTACCTTCCACAAGATGCAAGCCAAGTTTCCCCGGATTTTCAACACCTTCATCAATAAAAATGAAATCGGCAGTCACTCGCGCAATACGATTGCCTTCTAAAATCTGAACGTTCTCCAAACGTTCGCTAATCGATTTCCGCTTTGCAAAATAGTTTTTCTGACGTTCATAAAACTCTTCCAGATTGCGGACATTCACTTCACCCTCATCACCCGGGAAAAATACGGTGAACGAAGGATGAAACAAAGTTTTCCATTGGTCCAGCGTGTCCTTCTGATAAAGTCCAATGTAATCCTTCAATATCTTATCCAACGATTCGCGAGATCCTGCGAATAGAGTCGAAGAAACAAGCATCATCAGAACAACAAGAGTCTTGCAGACATTCAAATTTATATTCATGCTATCTCCCTGTCTCCTTTACGGTGAATCGCGTTCGGGCCAGCATCACATACGAATCTTCGCGCATCAGCCGAAGCTCGTATTCACCTTGTTTTAATGGTTCTACCAAAATTTTCTTGTCGAACAGCGTTGATCCTTCGACTGTGGCTTTCGTATAAACAAAAGCTATATAGCCGCGGTACAAATCGGGATCGTTCGCGCGATATAAGCCTATCCAATCATTCTTCATTCCGGGAGCATTGCGCCAGAAGACTTTAATTTCCTCTCGTTGCTTGTACGATGGTTTTTCAGTTCGCAATTCCGGCGTCGCATCTCTCGCAAGGATATAAAACATGCTTCGGGCCAATTCTTTACCGCTCGCATCCAGAAGAACCGCATCGTACTTGCCGGGCGAGATACCATGTGAACCAAACTTGATCGATGGCCGGGTTGAGATTACATCCGGGCCGTTCGCAGCAACCACCACATCTTTCGACGGATTTCCGCGGTGAGGTACAACAACGACAGACCAATCTGCAAAGTCAGGTGTTTGAAAACGGACCAGGAAATCGCTTCCCTGCGCGAAGGAAGGCCTGTCCACTGCGATCAATGCAGGCGCCCGTGCCGGTACAACCCGAAAGGTAGATACAAGGGCTCGATGATCCGATGGATAGGGATCGACAGCAATGTCCACTGCCCGATTCTTTTCTTCTCCGATGATTTTGCTTTCCAGTGTGGATGTTGTGCCACCGCTCCAGATCATATCGATCCGCCCGTGAAGCTCAACCGGTTTCACCCAGGGATGGGGATAGCCTGGTGTCCATGTTAGACCCGGCTTTTTTGCAGGGTCCGGGTGAACCTCTCGATACGAATCACGCAGACCGGCATCGGCAATTAATTTTGTTACCGGCCATTCAAAAGGAACGGATGCTGCTTCCTTTGTCCAATCCTGGTGCGAAGGCGTATTGAAATCACCCGCAAAAAAAACGGGAATGTCCTGCGCAATCAAATCAGCAAGCGCGTTCACATAAGGTTGCACCTCGGGAAGTCTGACACGATTCTCCGTTGCGAGCACTTCTTCCTGGCTCTTTCCCTGGCGTAAAAGATCAGGACCAAACGGACTGCTGGTCAGATGCGCATTCGCAAACGCAATGATGCGACCCGGACGGACAAGCACCCGGGTGTACGGATAATTTCTTTCAGCCGTATCCGGATCAAAGAGCGGGTATCGGGAAATGATGTTTCGTTTTTCATCTACAAAGGAATAACCTGCTGCTTCTGCGAGAAGTCTGAGGTTGCCATCCGGCTCCTGGACACCAATCAAATCGGGATTGGCGGCTCGAATTACTTTTGCCGTCTGCGCAAAACTGACTTGCTCTCCACCATACCAGATGTTGAAGGTCATCACCCGCAACTCGATCTCATCGGATGGAGCAAGAAAGAGAAATAAGAACAAGAGCAGCATCGTTCTTATGAAAACACAGATGAATGAGAATTTATAGGAAAGTGGACGTTACGTCCGCGGTTCTTGCCAGCCCTCAAGAAGAGGCAGGCTAAAGCCTGCCTTCCCTTTATGCCGGCTGAAGCCGGCGGTCATTTTGCTGTACTCAGTTATACTTTTCATAGAACATGAAACAATCGGATTGGTCTTACACTCACGGCACTTCCGATGTTCCGTTGCTTGGATCAACGGTAGGAGACCTGTTCGATCGAATCACCAAACAATATCCTGAAAATGAAGCGGTCGTTTCGAAGCATCAAAACATACGCTTGACCTACCGAGAATTACGAGAGGCATGCGACCGGTTCGCGCGCGGATTGATGTCCTGCGGTGTTGCAAAAGCTGATCGAATTGGCATCTGGTCGATCAACAACGTGGAATGGATCATCACGCAGTTTGCTACGGCCAAAATCGGCGCAATTCTGGTGAATATCAACCCGGCTTATCGCGTTTCCGAATTGGAATATGCGCTTCGCCAATCAGGATGTTCCGCTTTAGTGATCTCCGCACCTTACAAGACTTCCAACTATGGAGAATTGCTTCGGGAAGTTTGTCCGGAGTTCGATCAATGCGAGCCGGGGGAGCTTCATTCCGGGCGTTTACCGCAGTTGCGCACCGTGATCACTCTTGGTAAACAGCCATATGATTGGAGCCACGCCTGGGATAGGGTTTTGGCCGGCGCTGACAGTGTCTCTGCTGAAGCTCTGCAAGAACGGCAGGCGCAACTCTCTTTCGATGATCCGATCAATATCCAATACACATCTGGCACAACCGGTTTTCCAAAAGGGGCGACGCTCTCTCACCATTCGATTTTGAATAACGGCTTCTTCATTGGAGAGCGAATGCGTTTTACCGATCAGGACCGTCTTTGCATTCCTGTTCCCTTTTATCATTGTTTCGGCATGGTCCTGGGAAATCTCGCGTGCGTAACGCATGGAGCCACGATGGTGTTGCCTTCAGAAACATTTGATCCCGTTCAAACACTGAAAACGGTTTCGGAAGAACGTTGTACCGCGCTTCATGGTGTTCCTACCATGTTTATCGCTGAGCTTGCTGTTCCCGATTTTGACAACTACGACCTTTCGAGTCTGCGGACTGGAATTATGGCAGG
>JBKKAT010000240.1:0-8736 GCA_046714535.1 Acidobacteriota bacterium
AAATTCTTTTGTCGCAGACATCCAAAACAATCGCAAAAGGAATTCAGGCGGACCAGAAAGGATTAAAGATCGCGAGCAAAGACGGATGGATTATGGAGATCAATCATGATGCCGCCATCATTCAAGACAAGGACGGCAAGAACACCATTCTTGTAATTCTTACAAAAGGTGTGAAAGAAGAACCACGCGGAGAAGCCCTGGTCGCGACGCTAGCTGCCGATATTTGGTCCGCCCTGCACTGAGAACGTTTCCTTTACCTTTGCGTCTTTGCGTCTTTGCGTTTAAAATAATCCCCCGAGATGGATGCTTTACTCGTTCTGGAGGATGGTTATTCGGAACGGGGCATTGCATTTGGTTTTCCCGGTGAATACTTCGGCGAAATCGTATTCAACACCTGCATCACCGGCTATCAGGAAATTCTCACAGATCCCTCCTATCAGGATCAGGTTATTGTTTTCACATACCCTCAGATCGGGAATTATGGCGTCAATGTAGAAGACGTGGAATCTTCGCGGATCTTTCCTTCGGCGATCGTCGTTCGCGAGCTCAGTGATTATCCTTCTAACTGGCGCAGTAAAAGCTCACTTTCGGATTATCTGCGATACCACGGCAAGGTCGCGATTTCAGAAATTGACACGCGCGCATTGACCAGACATATTCGCGAAAAAGGGTCGATGCGCTGCGGAGTATCCACCCGCGATCTGAGTTCCGACGGTTTGCTTGCGAAGGTCCGTGCGATTCCGCTCATGGAAGGAGCAGATCTGGTACCGAAGGTAACAACAAAGCGTATTTATGAAATGACCGAAAAAAATACTGATCAATGGGATGTGGTTGTTTATGATTTCGGCGTGAAAGCAAACATTCTCCGGAACCTGCAGGATGCTGGTTGCCGGGTCAGCGTGGTTCCCGCGGACACAACGGCCGAGCGCGTGTTCGCATTGAAACCAGACGGGGTGGTATTGTCAAATGGTCCCGGTGATCCTGCGGCTCTTCATTCGATCATTCATGAAATCCAGCAGATGATCGGACGATTTCCAATTCTTGGAATCTGTTTAGGCCATCAACTCCTGGGACACGCTCTGGGCGGAAAAACATTTAAAATGAAATTCGGACATCGTGGCGGAAACCAGCCGGTCATGCATCTTCCTTCGAAAAGAGTTGAAATCACATCGCACAATCACGGATTTGCGGTGGATCCGGATTCACTGGGTCCTGGTATCGAACCAACTTATGTAAATTTGAATGATCAGACGCTGGAAGGTTTTCGATGCGTGGATAAGATGATTGAAGCGGTACAGTTTCATCCGGAAGCGGCCCCCGGTCCCCATGATTGCAGACACATCTTTGAAGACTTCCGCAAGATGCTGGAGAATTCAACACAGAGACACAGAGACGCAGAGGAAATAAAAAAATGAAATCTCTGTGCCTCTGTGACTCTGTGTTAAAAATTGCATCATGAAACGGACAGACATTCACAAGATATTGATCATCGGGTCAGGACCGATTGTGATTGGTCAGGCCTGTGAATTCGACTATTCCGGGACGCAGGCTTGTAAAGCTCTACGGGAAGAAGGTTACGAACTGATCCTGGTGAACAGCAACCCGGCCACCATCATGACCGATCCTGAGATTGCGGATCGCACTTATATCGAACCGTTAAATGTCAAAGTTCTTACTTCCATAATAAAGGCCGAAAAACCAGACGCGTTATTGCCTACTGTTGGTGGGCAAACCGCACTGAATTTAACTCTAGAACTTTCCGAGCAAGGAATCCTTCGCGAACATGGCGTCGAAATGCTGGCTTTGAGCGACGGTTCGTTGCGTCTTGCCGAAGATCGCCTGTTATTCAAGCGCGCAATGGAGGAGATCGGTCTCGAAGTTCCGCGCAGCGCTTATGTCCAATCGGTGGAGGAAGGTTTGTCGGCCGTAAAAGAGATCGGATATCCCGCCATTTTGCGTCCCTCCTTTACGCTCGGAGGATCGGGCGGCGGCATCGCATTCAATATGGATGAGTTTATCCAGCTAGTCATGTCTGGTTTGGAAAAGAGTCCCGTTCACGGATTGTTGATTGAAGAATCACTGATCGGATGGAAAGAATACGAGCTGGAAGTGATGCGGGATTTGAAGGACAACGTGGTGATCATTTGTTCGATCGAAAACTTTGATCCTATGGGAATTCATACTGGCGATTCCATCACTGTGGCACCCTCACAGACACTCACGGATCGGGAGTATCAAAAGCTTCGCGATGCATCGATCGCGATCATCCGGAAAGTGGGCGTTCAAACGGGTGGTTCCAACATTCAGTTCGCGGTAAATCCCGATGATGGCCGCATTATTGTGATTGAAATGAATCCCCGCGTTTCTCGCAGCTCAGCGCTTGCTTCGAAAGCAACCGGTTTTCCGATCGCAAAGATTGCGGCAAAGCTTGCCGTCGGATACACGCTGGATGAACTTCCGAACGAGATCACGCGCAAAACGATGGCTTCTTTTGAGCCCACTCTGGATTATGTGGTTGTCAAACTCCCGCGGTGGGCTTTCGAAAAATTCAAGTACGCTGATCCGATTCTGACTACGCAGATGAAATCCGTCGGCGAAGTGATGGCGATCGGACGAACTTTCAAGGAAGCGTTGATGAAGGGCATTCACGCGCTGGAATTGCGGAGTCATGGTCTTTTGCTGGATAGCGTTTCCCCCGATGCCTCGGTAATCCGATCTCATCTGCAGACTCCCACATGGGACCGAATCTTTTACGTGGCAGCGGCAATCGAAGCAGGAATCTCCTTCCATGACATCCACAGCATTACGAATATTGATCCGTGGTTTTTGGCTCAAATGGAAGAGATCCTGTCGATGTGCCGCAATCTGGAGAACTGGGACGACGTGACGTCGGATGATTTACGGCGCGCGAAGCGTCTCGGATTGTCGGACAAAGACATTGCCTATTTCGGTCATAGAACGGAAGCGGAAGTGCGTCAGATTCGCGAACAGTCCGGCTTGCGTCCGGTGTACAAGCGCATCGATACATGCGCGGCTGAATTCGAGGCCTACACTCCTTACTTATACTCAACCTACGAAAGAGAATGTGAAGCTGACCCGACGAATGCGCGTAAAGTTTTGATCGTGGGAAGCGGTTGCAACAGAATCGGTCAGGGAATCGAATTCGATTACTGCTGTTGCCAGGCATCCTTCACTTTGAAGGAGATGAACATTGAATCGATCATGGTCAATTGCAACCCTGAAACGGTAAGCACCGATTACGATACTTCCGATCGTCTCTACTTCGAACCGATTACTGTGGAGAATTTGCTCGACATCATCGCGGTGGAAAATCCGGAGGGTGTGATTGTGCAATTCGGCGGTCAGACCTCGCTAAAAGTGGCGGAAGGATTGCATCGCGCCGGAGTAAAAATACTGGGAACGAGTTTTGATTCGATCGATCTGGCGGAAGATCGAAAACGTTTTCGTCAGTTTTTGGACTTTTATGGAATTCGACAACCACAATCTTCAACCTGTTCTTCGCTGGAAGAAGCAATCCGCACTGCACAGGAGATCGGCTATCCGGTCATGGTACGCCCCAGCTATGTTCTGGGTGGAAGAGCGATGGCAATCGCTTACGATGAAGAAGATCTGGTGAAATTTGTGGAAGAAGCGGTGCGCGAATCCTTCGACCGGGCGATCCTCATCGACCACTTTTTGGAAGATGCCCTTGAATATGATCTGGATGCTCTTTGTCAGGGTGGAGAGATTTTTGTTGCCGGAATCATTGAACACATCGAACGCGCAGGAATTCATTCTGGTGATAGCTGTGGAGTCCTACCCGCTTACTGGCTCACTCCCAAAATCAAACAGCAAATGATCGAATGGACCAAAACAATCGCTGCGAATTTGAATATCGTTGGACTGATGAACATCCAGTTCGCAGTGCAAAAAGATGTTTTGTACGTTCTGGAAGTGAATCCAAGAGCTTCTCGCACGGTTCCCTATGTCAGTAAAGCAATCGGAATTCCCTTAGTAAAACTGGCAACACGGCTCATGACAGGCGAACAGCTTAGCGATTTTAAGCTTCCGGAAGAAGTGCAACTACAGGGAAATTACATAAAGGCTCCCGTTTTTCCGTTCATTAAGTTTCCGGATGAAGATGTGCTGCTGGGACCGGAAATGAAAAGCACCGGAGAAGTTATGGGAGTTGGGAATAACTTCGGGATTGCTTTTGCGAAGGCATTGATAGCTGCGGGAAATCGACTCCCGGTGGAAGGAAACATATTTGTTAGCGTCAATGACCGGGATAAAACCGCGTTGCTTCCGATCGCATCCTCACTCCATACGCTGGGCTTTTCGCTGGTCGCTACAGATGGAACGTCCCGGTACTTGAATGAAAATTCGATCCCCGCAAAGAGAATTCTGAAAGTGAATGAGGGGCGTCCCAATATCGAAGACGCAATCATCAACGGGGAAATCCACCTTGTAATTAACACTCCTTTTGGAAAATTCTCCCACCAGGATGAGAGCGCAATCCGCCGCACCGCCATTAGACATGGCGTTCCCTGTATTACAACTCTTGCCGGAGCAGAAGCTGCTATCGAAGGGATCAAAGGCCTGCGCGAAGGCGACCTTCCCATTTACGCACTTCAGGACTATAACCACGGAGTCACGGAGACCACGGAGTAAAAATAAAATATTCTAACTCCGTGGTCTCCGTGACTCTGTGGTGAAATAAAAATGGTGGATGAAGATTACATGATGCTGGCGCTGGAAGAAGCGCGCCATGCCGCTGATGAGAACGAAGTTCCTGTCGGCGCGGTTCTGGTGTTTGAAGAACGGGTCATCGCCAGAAATCACAACAGGATGGTTCAGCAGAAAGATCCACTCGCACATGCCGAACTTCTTACGATGCAAACAGCTTTGAAAACACATCCGGTCAAATGGCTGTTGGATACAACTCTGTTCGTCACTCTCGAACCCTGCGTGATGTGCGCCGGGGGTTTGGTGCTGGCCCGCGTCAAACGACTTGTGATTGCGACAATGGATCCAAAAGCGGGAGCCTGTGGCAGCATTCTCGATGTGGTTCGTTACCCCCCGCTCAACCATCGCCTGGAAGTGCACACCGGAGTTCTACAGAATCAGGCGTCGGTATTATTAAAAGAATTTTTTCAAAAACTGCGACAGAGTGGGTTAGCATAGAAGGATGCAGGAAGAGATTCCGACTATCTTAAGGGCGGTAAACTTTTCAGCGGAGAAGCACAGAACACAGCACCGAAAGGATAATGTGTCGCCGTACATCAACCATCCGATCGCGGTGGCGGAAACACTCGCGAGAGTGGGAAATGTACGGGATCTGGACACGATCGTTGCGGCGATTTTGCACGACACTATTGAAGATACGGAGACCACGCCGGAGGAAATCTCGCACGAGTTCGGGGAGGGCGTTCTGTCGCTGGTATTGGAAGTATCGGACGACAAAAAACTTCCAAAAGAGGTTCGGAAACAATTGCAGGTCGAGCATGCTCCACACAAATCGCACTCTGCCAAACTCATCAAGTTAGCTGACAAAATCAACAACCTTATCGATCTTACGAATTACCCGCCAACAGACTGGCCTCTTGAACGGAGAGTGGAATACCTGGACTGGTCGCAAAAGGTTGTCGCGGGGTTGCGTGGCGCAAACCAACCGCTGGAGAAATTGTATGACCAGGTGCTGGAAAACGCGCGCCAAAAGTTAGCAAGATAGTAGATTCCTATATCTTATGGGGTGTGCAGATACAAAATGTATTCTGCCATCGCTTCATATTCATGAGGTTCGTAGTGAAAGAAGGGCGGCATTTTTGAATTCGGAACAAGCGATTGTGGATCGTAGATGTGTTTCTTGTGCCATTCTTTTGTGCGAAGCAATCGCAGTGTTAAGTCGGGTGAAGGCACTTCGGGTTCTTTGCCTCCCTGTCCATCGATCTTATGACAATGCAGACACGAACTATTATAAAGAAAATGCGCTCCAAATCTCACTCTCGGAGGAATGGAGGCAAGGAGATCCTGACGATCCCCTGAAACCACGCGCAAAACGGACATCAACTCTTCCACTTCCTTATCTTTGAAAAGCGTCTCTCTTCGCTGTTCCTGCAAATGTTGATGAAACCAGGCGGAGCCCGAAGGGAATTGGTTTCGCGTTAAAGTTTGCAGATCCGGACGCTCTCCTAATACAGTCATACTATGGCATTCGAAGCAATGCACTTTCAGCAGATAGAGTCCGCCTACTTCGGATGGCCGTTTGATGCGTTCCGCGCGCGGCGGGAGAATCCCGGCGAGCCCCTGAACGGTGGCTGAGGATGGAGTTTGTCGAATCGCCGCGTACGTCAACCATGCCCAGAGGGAAATTCCGATCAACAAAACGGATACGGCGAAAGGCCTGTAACGCAGCTCCCTTCTGGGGTTGCGGTCCAGGAAGGGGAGTGAAAAAAGCGCAATCGTTATCAGCGCGGGGATGACAAAAGTGCCAAGAATTTCCCATTTCCCCTCAAAATACCTAAGCATTTGAAACAGAAACAGGAAGTACCAGTCCGGACGCGGAACAAAAGTGGTATCGGAAGGATCAGCCGGTGGATCGAGCGGAGCATGAAGTTGCCACGCCAACACAAAGAGAAAACAAAGAGCCAGGAGCGCAGCGGCAGAATCCCGCACCATCTGGTACGGATAGAATGGGGTTTCCCGCGGCGCTTCCACTCCGGTGCGGGACCATGGAGCCGTGATTCCGAAACGTCGCACAAAAAAAAGATGCATGGCTACTAATACGATAGTAACAAGGGGCAACAGGATGACATGGATGCTGTAGAATCTACTGAGAGTCAAAGCGCCAACCGCGTCGCCGCCGCGAATCAACCGAGCCATGGCCGGACCGATCAGCGGAATTGTCTCGATGATTTCCATCGTCACAGTTGTGCCCCAGTAAGAGCGCTGATCCCACGGAAGCAAGTAACCGGTCTGACCGAAGGCGAGTATACAGAACAACAGCAAGAGTCCCGCTATCCAGGTAAGCTCCCTTGGTTTCCGGTAAGCCGCGTAGAGAAAAGTTCGAATCAAATGCAGTCCTGCGACCACAACCAGAAAGGAAGCCCCCCAGTAATGCAGGCTGCGCAACCAGGCCCCTCCTTGCATTTGTTCGGTCAGAAAACGAACGGAAGGATGGGCTCCTTGGGGTGATGGTGAATAAACAAAGGAAAGAAGAATGCCGGAAAGAAACTGAAGACCTAACAGCGCGAGCAACACCGACCCAAGAACGTGGGGCCAACCCACTTTTGCCGGTAAACGTTCGTAGAAAAATCGACGCCAGCCCGATTTCAATCCGATACGATTCTCAAACCAGTCGAGCATATTGCTAACAAAAGAAAACGAAGATAACTAAGAATTTCAGGTCTTTGTTTCCTTTGTTATCTTTTGTTTAAAAGAACCTTGCCGATTCGGATCTGGTTTCCTTCCTTCTTAACCTGAAAACGGTCAAGCGGCCGTGGTGGTGGTCCGGCGATTCGATTTCCGTCTTTATCAAATTTTCCGCCGTGACACGGACAGAGAAACTGCTGACTCTTTGAATCCCAATCATAAGCGCACCCCAGGTGTGTGCAGTGGGGTTCGAACACAAGGATCGTTCCATCCGGCTTTTTTCGGACCCAAACATATTCTTCTACATTACGCACCATCCAACCATCCCGCACCAAACGGGTAAAGGAAACTCGTGTGACTTCGTCCTGAAGTGCCCGGGCATCACCGATTGGATATGAAGTCGTGTCCGTGGTCGATGCAAATGATGCTTGAACGAAACGAAGCACGGGTAACGCAAAGAGCGCAGCGATCAGTGCTGAAAAGAATTGCGCAAGCCGGCTCAGAAAAGTTCGTCGTTCCATTAAAATTCTGGATTAAATTGACACTCAAAGGAAGATTATGATAGCTTGAGTTTTCCCAAAAAAGAATAACTCAACGTAAAATTTCCTGATGACGGTTGACTCTACCTCTGCCGAATTGAAGCGTACGTCTTTGCATGCTGTGCATACGGCTGCAGGGGCAAAGATGGTCCCTTTTGCAGGCTGGCACATGCCGATCGAATATACCGGCGTTGTCAGCGAACATATGGCGGTGCGCACTTCCGCCGGGCTCTTCGACGTTTCTCACATGGGAGAAATTGAGGTTACCGGCCCGGATGCCCTTGCGCTTGTCCAAAGAGTCACAACAAACAATTCGGCAAAGCTTGCCCTCAACCAGGCTCAATACAGCGCCCTGATTTACCCGGAAGGTACGTTTGTAGACGACTTACTTGTTTATCGTTTTGCGGACAATCATTTTTTCCTCTGTGTAAATGCTTCCAATGTGGAGAAAGACTTCGAATACATTCGAAGTCATGCGCAGGGAAATGTGGAAGTTCGCAATACCAGCGATGAATACGCGCAAATCGCTGTCCAGGGACCGAAAGCAATTTCGATTCTGCAGAAGATGACCGCCTTTGATCTGCAAAGCGTGAAGTATTACTGGTTCCGGCGTCTGGATCTGGCAGGCGAACAGGTCATCGCTGCCAGGACTGGCTATACGGGAGAGGACGGCTTTGAAATCTTTTGCGCACCCGAGAAAGCCCCGTCGCTCTGGAACCGGATCCGTGAAATAGGTGGCGACCATGTTGCGCTCACCGGATTGGGAGCCCGGGATACTCTCCGGCTCGAAGCAAAAATGGTTCTGTATGGCAATGATATTGATCAC
>JBKKAT010000241.1:0-5584 GCA_046714535.1 Acidobacteriota bacterium
TGAATGAAGTTGGGATTAGACTGCAATTAAAAATTTTACCGGATTCTGATTTTTTTCTGGCGATGCGCCGCGGGCAATTTTGTATGTTTCTTTCCCGGTTTGGGTCGCCAACCGGAGATGCTAGCGATATTCTGGAAAGCGCCTTCCACAGTTTTGATCCCGCTCTCATGCATGGACAGTTGAATTATGGTCTGTATTCCAATAGAGAACTCGATGCGGCTATTATCGAAAGCTCACAGATTCAGGGTCTGGAATACCGTAAGAAAAAACTGCAAGAAATCATGGAGGTCCTGGCAAGCGAATACGTATGGATTCCGCTGTATGGAGATCAGGACGTCTATATTTACGACTCGTCTTTTTCCTGGAGCCCGCGAATGGACAGTTTAATCAAAGTTTGGGAGATCGGGCGATGAATTTTGAACAGAAGATCGCGAAGTTCGCAAAGAGAATTTTGATTTGGTTAGTCCCTTTTCTTATCACAGTAAGCAATCTTTACGGGCAAGATTGGAAAAGTTTTCGCGCAGATCCGAAGAGAATGGAAGAGCGGATCTTACGGCTTTCGGAATTTGGAAAAAATCCGGAAGGGGGAGTCAGCCGTGTTGCTTTCAGCGAGGCCGACATTCAGGGGAGAAAGTACATCACGACATTGATGGAGGCGGCAGGACTGAAAGTGCGTGTGGATGCGGCTGGAAACATAATAGGTCGACGAGAAGGGCGCGACTCGAAACTCCCCGTGATTCTTTTCGGATCCCATATCGATTCTGTTCCGAAAGGTGGAAACTACGATGGGGATGTAGGTGTGATCGGGTCGCTTGAATGCATTGAGATTCTAAACGAGCAGAAATTCACAACCACGCATCCGCTCGAAGTAATCGTATTTTCTGATGAAGAGGGTGGCCTTGTGGGAAGCCGCGCCATGATCGGCGATCTCACGGATGATGCACTCAAAGTGATTAGCCATACAGGTAAAACCATTGGGGAAGGAATTCGCGCCATCGGTGGGGACCCGGAGAAACTGAAAGGAGCCCGGAGAAAACCGGACGAAATTTTAGCATTTTTGGAATTGCATATTGAACAAGGAGGAATCCTGGATTCTGAAAAAATCGATATCGGAGTTGTGGAAGGAATCGTAGGAATTAACTGGTGGGACGTCACCGTGATTGGTTTCGCAAATCATGCCGGTACGACTCCGATGGATCAGCGCAAGGACGCTTTGCTGGCCGCTGCAAAATTAGTTGACAAAGTCAACTATATTGCCCGAAAGATACCAGGCAGACATGTGGCTACTGTGGGGAGAATTCAGGCCGAACCGGGCGCTCCCAATGTGATTCCCGGAAAAGTGGTGATGAGTCTGGAAATCCGCGATCTCGCCAAAGAGAAAATCGATCAAGTGTTTCGGGAAGTTCAAGAATCGGCAAAGCAAATCGCTAAGGATTCAGGAACAACAATCAGTTTTTCACCTCTGGACGTTACAGCAGTACCGGCGCCGACCGATCAACGCTTAAGAAAAATAATCGATGAATCAGCGCGCGCCATTGGACTCACTACGAAGACTTTGCCAAGCGGCGCAGGACATGATGCGCAGGACATGGCAAGGATGGTTCCAACAGGAATGATTTTTGTGCCAAGCGTGGCGGGGATCAGCCATTCACCAAAAGAGTTCACTCACCCCAAAGACATGGCCAATGGCGCTACCGTTTTGCTTCACACTATTCTGTCTATCGACAGAAATTTCCAGCCTTAGTTTTTGAACAGAAGGACGCAAAGATCGCGAAGGGAAAAATATTCTCTTTTTTTGCGTTCTTTGCGAGCTTTGTTCAAAAAAGAGCTGCTTCGATGCGTCCGCGGATTCCCTTGAGCCGTTCCGCCGGCTCGTTGGAAAAAACAAGTCGAATGTATTGATCGGAGCGGATGCTCCCCCATCCGGTCATGGGAGTAGCGGCAATTTTCCCTTTTTCGAAGAATCTCCTGGAGGCCTCTGCACCGTTGATTCCAAAGCCGGAAACATCCATCAACAGGGACCAGCCACCCTGCGGCCGTATGATGGGCAAACCATCCAGCTCCTGCAACAAAACATCTCTTCGTTTTTCCCATTCTTTCGTGGCGCTGAATACATCGGAATCGGGCATTCGCAAAGCTGATGCCGCTGCCGCTTGCGTGATCCCAACAGGACAAACAACATTCGAAATATTCACCAATCCAATGTCATTTACAATATCCGGCGGAGCCACGATCCAACCAATTCGCCAGCCGATCATCCTGTATTCTTTTGAAACGCTTCCCACCGTGATCGTGCGTCCGGCCATTCCAGGAAAAGACGCCGGATGAATGTGTTCCAGACCATCAAACAAAATTCGCTCCATGGCGCTGTCATAAATCATCCAGGCTTCCGCTTGTCTGCAAAGCTTGCAAATGAGTTCCCAATCATCGCGCGTAAAAACGGCGCCCGCCGGCATCGAAGGACTCATCATCAAAAAGATTCGCGTTCTGGAACTGACTGCACGTTGCAACTTCTCTCTATCCAGAACCCATACTCCGTTAACGTTTTCATATGGCACAAAAACCGGACGTCCGTTGCTCAAACGAACGCGATTGATGAGGCCGATGTAGATCGGATCAGGCAGAATAACTTCGTCCCCGTTTTCCAAAAGCGCGAGGAGTGTGTTTAAGATTCCGGTAAGCCCCCCTGTGCAAACAATCGTGGAGCGTTCCCATTCATAGTCGGTACCGGCAAGACGATTTACCAGATTTGTTGCTGCTTGTCTTAGGTCGTCGCTACCCATGAAGGGTAGATAACTATTGCATCGATCCTCATCAGCGGAAGTTTGCGTAATCTCAACGACGCCGGACGGAGGCCGGAGGTCGGTATCAAGATTCTCCAGCCGCAGGATCTCAGGATCCGATGCCTGATCGGCCAGGGAACCCATGCGGTCTACACCGATTCCGGACATGCCGGACAGTCTTTGGACTGACATATTGTTATATGCGGACCGGAAATCCGCGCTCCCCTATGCAGGCAGGATGCCTGCGCTCTATGACGTTTTGCGAATCTGAAAAACTTCGTGGCGGGCTCGGCCCTGATCTTTAGCCAGATACATTGCGAGATCTGCATCGTTCAGGAGGGTTTCTCCTTTCTCGTAATCCGCCGAGCTGACGGCAACTCCGATGCTTCCACTCGTCTGTATATAGAAATTGTCGATATAAAACGGTTCCCGCAATTCCGAACAGACGCGTTCGGCAACGCGAATTGCTTCTTCTGAAGTCTTCAAGTCTTCTAATAAAATAGTAAACTCATCGCCGCCGATCCTGGCAAGAGTATCACTCGGTCTGACGCATGCTTTCAACTTTCGCGAGACCGCGATGAGAAGTTGATCTCCTACGCGGTGGCCGTAAGTATCGTTAATGTTCTTAAAGTAATCCAGGTCTACATAAAGCACCGCAACCATCAATTCCCGTTGCCTTTGAATCCGGTGGAGAGCTTGATCCAATCGTTCCATAAACAAAGCACGGTTTGGCAAAGCCGTTAAGGCATCGCAGAAAGCCCTTTGTTTCCAATCGGCTTCCAACAATTTGCGCGCCTGAATGTCTCTTTGGATTCCTGCGACTCGTACGGCAGTTCCGTGTTCATCACGGATTGCAGCGCCGCGACTTAACACCCAGCGATAACTACCATCCTTTTGAAGAATTCGGTGCTCGCTTTCAAAGTGGTCCGATTTGCCATCCAGATGAGCAGTCAAATCGGTATTCAATTTTGGCAAATCATCCGGATGAACCCTGTTGAGCCATTCTTCAGGATGATTGGTTACTTCCGTGTCTTGATAGCCGAGCATCGATTTCCATGGAATCGAGAAAAAGATTTCATCCGTCTTCAAATTCCAATCCCATAGTCCTTCCTTTCCGCCTGTCACTGCAAGCTCGTAACGTTCTTCGCTTTTCCGCAGCTCTTCTTCGATTTCGCGTCTTTCTAAGATCTCGATCTGCAGCATCCGGTTTGCTTCAGCAAGCTCAGCGGTCCGTTTGCGAACCAGTTCTTCGAGTTGTTCTTCGTGCAAACGGAGTTCCTGTTCTACCTGTTTTCGATCCGTAATATCGCGGATAATCGCGCTATAAAAGGAGCCTTTCGCCGTAATCCAAGTACCGAGCGACAATTCCAGGGGAAATTCTTCTCCACTTTTCTTCTTGCCATGAACTTCCATCAATTGATTGAGAGCAGTGGCTGTACCGGCGCCAAGCTTGTGGATCGCATCTCGCTGCGAGTCTTGATACCGTCGCGGCATCAGGTAGCTCAAGGACTGTCCGATGACCTCAGTCGCCAGATAGCCGAATATGCGCTGGGCGCCGCTGTTCCAGAATATGATGTCTCCTTCACCATCCGTCAGAATGATTGCATCTGTTGCCGATTCGGCGATAGACCGGAATTTCAATTCCGAATCGCGCAATTTTGTTTCCGCTGTTCTGCGTTCCGTAACATCTTCGCAAACGGTAACGATACCGATCGGATCTCCGGTTGCATTGCGAATCACATCTGAAATCAGGTGTACGGGGAATGATTTGCCGTCTTTTCGAAGATTCTCACTTTCCCTTCTCCAACTGCTCATTTCACGAATCAAGTCAGGGGGATTTACTTCCCAGATTTCAGGAGACGCAAAAATCCGTACATTTTTGCCGACAAGTTCATCCGGATCATATCCATGCATGCGAGCTTCGGCAGAATTCAAATAAATGATTTTCCCTTCTATATCTGTAATCGTTACTCCGACCTGTGTGGTTTGCAGCGCTTTCTCCAGTTTTGTTAGCGCTTCTTCTGCATGCTTGCGGCTCCATACGTAAAACTGTCGAAAAAGAACGGTGGTAATGAGAATGAGAGGGGGAATTACATAGCTCCAGTGAATTCCACGCCCCGCAAGAAAAAAGGCCGCCGGCGGAATCGCCACGAATACAAAATAGATGGCGATCAATTTAGTAAGCGGAACGGTTTCAAACCGTTTCATTGGATCTTCACTGTCAGGCCATACCCAGGGAGGTTTCCCGTATCCTCAATTATTAGGACCTATCGGGAAGCTTGTCAAATCTATCTTCAAAGTATTAAACTTACCCAAAGTTTCAACCGAGAGCCAAACGACCATGAGAATTCTTGTATTGATTTTATTCATGCTAAGTTTCTTCATTTCAGCCGGATATGCCCAAACCGGAGCGGTAAACGAAGTTACAGGGAAAGTGCAGGAACCCTCGGGAGAACCTATCCCGCAAGCTATTGTTTCTGTGGAACCTCTTGGAATGAAGGTGAGTTCCGATAACGAAGGGAATTTCGTTCTTACTCTGCCGGAAGGCACTTATACAGTTTTTGTCGAGGCTCCCGGATTTGAAGTCCGCGGTGAAACGATCACGACCAAAAGGGAACCACTGCATCTCAGCATGGTTCTGCATCCGAAACATTTGCAGTTTGAAGAGATTGTGATTGCGTCGGAAGATTCTTCCGGTGCCAGTGTATCTTCTCCATCCACTTCGATTCAGCCGGCAAAAGAAGCATCTCCCACGTCCGTTCTGGACGCTGTGGGGGATATTCCGTCGGTGGCTCCCCTGG
>JBKKAT010000242.1:0-8992 GCA_046714535.1 Acidobacteriota bacterium
GCCAACGGGCGGTTTCGCAAGAGCGGCGCCGACCAAACCTGCAGGTTCAGAACCAATCAGCATCGCCAGCGATTCTTTTTTTGTTAGTTCGAATGCGAAGGAAACAATTTCAGATAACTTGACCGAACCGGCTTCGGACCTCGCTTCAAAACGGACAAGATTTCGCCAGCTTCCCTCACAAAAGAGTCCGTACAGAACAGTTACGTCCGGCATAAATTTTCCTGAAGAGACAAGATAATCGGCAACGTTCGTACCATCGGTGGGAAAATACGCAGCTGCGCCTGAAACGGCAAGGAATTCGCCGAAACGATCGCGACATTCCTGATAGCCCTCGCCAAAAGCGCCCAATCCCAACCCGAACGTTGAAGGTGAAAGCGCAACGGTGCGAGCATGCGATTCGTCGTAGCGGCAGCCCTCCAACAGGGATGGATCCCCCAGGACTTTGCAGCGCAAGACGGCGCTCTCTTTTAACGAAAAGAATTCATACGTAGCATTCCCGCGTTCCAATGATTTCCCAGGCATCTGGATCGCAGATGTTACAACTTCCGCACGACTCAAGAACTGCAGCAAGCCAGCCAACTCCAGGACTGCCCGCGCCGGCTCTGATATCCGAACGACAATCAAGGATCCCTGGATTCCCTTCAATTGCTGGTAAAAATTCAACAAGACGCGGATTCCGGCCGAACTTACGTAAGTCAAATCGGACAAATCCAATCGAACGTGATGAGTGCCTGCGCGGATCGCAGAGCCGATCTCATTGGACAGATGGTCTGACCAGTACGCATCCAGCCTTCCTGAGACTTTGAACTCTACCGCTTCCCCTTTTTGTTCTTTTTTTATTTCCATATTTTGTTTTTAACAGAAGTTAACAAAGGAAACAAAACAACAAAATTTAAAGCTCTTAGTTTCCTTCGTTATCTTTTGTTAAAAATAATCTGTGTTTGTCTGTGGTTAATTATCTATTATTTTTGCGGCTCTTTTGATAATGGACTCTGGAATTCTTAAGCCGCAGTGAGCGGCTGCTTTTTTATTTACCAGCAAGCGCGTTGTACGAAGCGGTTGAAAAGGAATCTTTGCAGGATTCTCTCCGCGCATAATTCGAACGGCAATCTCAGCTGCTTCCAATCCTCCATCATAATAGTCACGGGCGAGCACAACGGAAGCCCCTTCATATGCCTGGTTACTTTGAAAAGCAAAGATAGGGAGCCGGGAACGTTTCGAAGCCTGAACAAGACTCGGAAAGGAAAATGCGGTTAAGTTTCCTGCGATTTGACAGACCGCATCGATCCGTTGACTCATCAAAGACAAGGCGGCATCCGGAACATCGCTACTGGTATTCGCAGGAACCGTAACCAGCTGCATACCCGATTTTCCTGCAGCCCGTGCTGTCTGTTCCATGTTGTACACCGAGTTGGTTTCAGAAGGCACAAACAGCGTTCCAATTCTTTTTGCATGCGGCATGGATTCGCGAAGCAGACCGATCAGCTCCGTATAGGCGCTTGTTGTGAGCACACCTGTGACGTTAGGGAGATGATCTTCATTCGATTTGCCGGCTCCGGCGGCAACAGCGCTCGCTACCAGTGTAAAAACAATCGGCCGTTTTCCTGCGCGTTTGATCGCTGCTTGCAGCGTGGGCGTAGACATGGTCATCAACAGATCAGCTCCTTCTGAAACTGCGCCGTCCACCATCGTGCTCAATGTCACCATATCGCCCTGCGCGTTTTGAACCTTTAATGTGTAATCCCGACCTTCCACGAGTCCTGCTTTTTTGAAACCATCCCGAATTCCTTTTTCCGAATCCTCTACATCTAATATGTTCGAATACTCAACCAGTTGAATATTCCACTTTTTGTTCAGAGCGCGCGCTTTGATTTTTTCGCCGATGATTTCATCGGCGCTGTTAACCAGAGCATCCGGAAGCTTAGTTCCATTTTCTTTCGCGACTTTCGTATTTACAGCGATTTTCACCGTACGAGCCGGCTGAAGAGGAATGGATGCCGGATTTTCTCCGCGCATAATCCGAACCGCCAGAAGCGCTGCTTCCCGTCCGCTGTCGAAATGATCGTTCGATACCGATACCAGAGCGCCCTGACGCGCCTGAAAGGAGCTAAAACAAAAAAGTGGAATTTTTGATTTTTGTGTTGCACGCACAATGGCGGGAAACCCTGCAGAAGACGCGTTATCACCAATCTGGCAAAAGACATCGATCCCGCGGTGCACAAGAGATTCAGCTGCCTCAGAAATCTCTACACTGGAATTCACGGGAGCCGCAACAATTTCTAATCCGTTTTTCTGAACGAAATCGGAAAATAGACCTTTTACATAAACGGAGTTCGCTTCACCCGGAGTAAAAAGCGTCCCGATTCGCCTTGCCTTAGGAAAACATTGACGGATAACATCAATCATTTTTTGAAATGGACTGCTGACATAGACACCGGTCATGTTGGACGTATGCTCTCGATCATTCTTCGAACCACCCCAACTGGAAGGATCAACGGCAAGGCTAAAGACAATGGGTTTATTCTTGATCTTATTGACTGCGGTCTGCAGAGCAGGTGTCGTGATGGTGAAAACCATATCGATTTTTTCGTCAGTCCCGCTATCCAGAATGCTGTTGAGGGTCGGCATATCGCCCTGAGCGTTCCGGACTATGATTTCAAAATCTTGTTCTTCCACGAGTCCTGTTTGTTTCAAACCTTCCCTCATGCCTTGATGAGCTTCCTCCATCGGAGGAGCTTCCACCAGCATGGCAAGGAGAATTGTCCATTTCTTTGTGGGATGCGTCGAACGCTTACGGCGACGCAGGTCAGAAAATAAAAGGACACTGGATGCGAGAGCAATCAGAATGAGTCCAAGGAGGAGACGTTTGAAAATCGACCACATGGGAGGAGTGATTCTATCATTATTAATGACCGCCGGCTTCAGCCGGCATAAAAGGCCGTGGGCTTTAGCCCACAATGACGATGCGCTCCACGCCCTGTCAACATTTCCTTACAAAATCCTGCTGTATAATTTCCTTGCCCGATGAAATCTATCAAGGACTGGAGCCTCCTCACAAAGATCCTCCTCAGTGCATTTTTCACACTCTTAATGATCGCTGTTCCAGAAATAATGCTGGAGACGCATTACTGGGAAAGAAGTTATCGGAGCACGGAAATCAGAAGGCTGGCGTACAGCATTCAGATTGAAATGCTAAAAGCATTGCGTACGGAAAAAGAGCTCAGACTGCAAGACCTTTCGGCTGCGGAATTCCTGCAAAAAGGAACCGTTCCAAATCTCCGGAAACATCAGCTATCCGTGAAAGCGTTGAACGGTTACCTTGCCGAGCTTGGTGCATTTGCGCGGCCCGGTGAAGTGAACGTCAGTTCAATACAGAATCTTATCAATACTTACGAACAGACATTTGTGCGCTTTCTGGAAGCGCTCCGGGCTGGGGCTCCGCAGCAGGAGCAGGAGCATCTCCTCCAAATCATGCAGCGGGCCTCCGATGGTGTCGAGCCCATTATGGAGAGAATCGTCCGTACAGCGGTACAAGAGTCGAACGAAGCTCACGAAGATTTTCGCTTCGCAACGTTTCTGGTATCAACCATTTGCCTTACGCTGGGTGTGTTGCTTTTTTATTTCCTTTCAAAATCTATTACACGGCCGGTGACCGGTTTAAAGGAAGCTGTGTTGGAAATCGGAAAAGGAAATTTTAACAGCACTTTCAAGATCGACTCACGCGATGAGATTGGAACACTCGCCCGGACGTTCTCCGATATGTCGTCTAATTTATTAGAACTTTTGCAAGGCGTGCGCACTTCAGGAATACAGGTAACATCTTCTTCGACGCATATAGCGGCAGCGGCCCGGCAGCTGGAAGCAACCGTCAATGAACAAGCGGCCTCCACCAGTCACGTGGTTGCCACAGCGCGGCAAATCTCTACAACATCCAACGAGCTGACAAACACGATGCAGGAAGTTCGAACAGTAACGGACGATACCGGAATTCTGATCGAGATGGGACAGACCGGTCTGGTCCAAATGAAAACGACGATGCGCGATCTTGTAGAAAGCAGCGGCATGATCTCATCCCGGCTTGCGGTGCTTCGTGAAAAAGCAGACAAGATTAATGGAGTCGTAAGAACGATCACGAAAATTGCTGATCAAACCAATCTTCTGTCACTCAATGCTGCCATAGAATCCGAGAAAGCCGGGGAAGCGGGTCCTGGATTCGCGGTGGTTGCTTCAGAAATTCGCAGGCTTGCGGACCAGACGACGGTCTCCGCTTCGGAAATTGAACGCATGGTCAGAGAAATGCATAATGCTGTAAACGCCGGAGTTTCCGGTGTGCAGCAGTTCTCGGAAAAAATGCAAACGGGGGTTGAGAACATCGACACAGTGGGGAATCAACTTTCCCGGATCATCCAGCAGGTTCATACACTGGCTCCCCGTTTTGAGGCGGTCACAGAGTCCATGAAAGCACAGACCATCGGCGCAGAACAGATCAGTGAATCGATGATCCAGCTCAATGAATCCACGCAACAGACAGCACAATCGGTGCGCGAACTAAATGAAATCACAGATCGCCTGAATCAAGCCGCAAAATCCTTGCAAATCGAAGTTTCTCGCTTCAGGACTGCGGAATCATGATTCGAAAAATATCCATCTTGCTGCTTATTTTGATGCTGGTTTTCGCATTTTGGTGGCAATTCCTTCGAAAAAAGGAACGTTCAACGGTCAAGATTGGCGTGCTGCAATCCTTAACGGGAACAATGGCGATCAGTGAAAAATCCCTGGTGGATGCAGTCAATATGGCGGTGAAGGAGATCAACGAGCGGGGTGGAATTGCCGGACGAAAGATCGAAACGGTTGTGGCTGACGGGCGATCCGATTCAGCCACTTTTGCGCGCGAATCTGAGCGTCTCATTGTAGAAGAAAAAGTGAGCACGATCTTTGGGTGCTGGACTTCCGCCAGTCGCAAGAGCGTGAAAGATATCGTAGAAAAACACAATCATCTCCTGATCTATCCGCTTCAATATGAGGGATTGGAGGATTCTCCGAACATCATTTATACGGGAGCGGCTCCCAATCAGCAGATCATACCAGCAGTGAAATGGTGCATGGACCATCTGGGCAAGAAATTTTTTCTGGTCGGCTCGGATTATGTATTTCCGCGCACAGCCAATGCAATCATCCGTGATCAACTCACCTCACTTCAAGGACAGGTCGTGGGTGAGGAATATTTGCTGCTGGGAAGTAAGAATGTGGATGGAATCGTTCAGAAAATTGTGAAAGCCAGCCCCGATGTGATTTTGAATACGATCAATGGCGACAGCAATATTGCTTTCTTTCGTGCCCTGCGCGCGGCGGGAATTTCTTCCGACCGCATTCCCACCATGTCTTTCAGCATCGCAGAAGAAGAACTTCGCAGCATGAATATCAAAGACACGGTTGGAGACTATGCAGCCTGGAATTATTTTCAAAGCTTGAGTCATTCCAGGAATCGGGAGTTCGTGACCCGGTTTAAAGCACTGTATGGCGACACGCGGGTTACTTCTGATCCGATAGAGACAGCCTACTTTAGCGTCTACCTCTGGGCGCAGGCGGTCGAAGAAGCGCAGAGCGATCAGGTGAATCATATTCGCAAAAGAATCATAGATCAGAGTTACAAGGCTCCCGGTGGCATCGTTTACATCGATGGCCAATCACGGCACACATGGAAACCTGTGCGCATTGGCAGAATCAGAGCGGATGGGCAGTTTGACACGATCTGGAGCTCAGAGCATTCGGTAAGACCGATCCCGTTCCCCGTGTACCGCTCGCGCGTGGAATGGGAAAAATTTTTGGATCAGCTTTATCGCGGCTGGGGAAGGAAATGGGCCAATGCAGGATAGCTCCTTTGAGGCGAAACCAAAGAAGAGAAGGTGAAAAGTTGAACCGCAGAATGTCGAACAAGGATCTCAGAACCGTCAAAGTTTTAGCGCAAAGGGAGCGCAGGCTTCTAGCCTGCACCCCTGAAGATTAGTAGAGCAAAGATCAAAATGAAAATCATGTTGCGTAACTTAACAAAGAGATCGATTGCTTCCAAGCTAGTGTTCTGGTTTCTTGTAATTGCGCTGGTTCCGCTCACAGTGATTCTTTATCTGACCTATAACATCTCAAAAAAATCTGTTACGGAAGCTCTTCGCGACCATCTCCTCACAATCGCCAATAACAAAGTCAGTCAAATCGCGCTATTCGCCTCCGAGCGGAATAAAGACGTTACAACACTGGCAAGCACGCCCGATATTCTCCGAACTTTTAGAAGATTTCAAACAAATGACCCGGTTGCCAATGAAACGATGCTGAGTGAAGTACGCCCCTTTTTCCAGACTTACGCGCAGACTTACGGCTATAACGATCTCATTTTGATTTCCAATTCGGGCAATGTTCTCTTCTGCCTTCAATGCGGAGACCTTGCCGGCGCCAATCTATACGATTCCAGGCTGCGAACTTCGGAGCTGGCGGGAGTTTGTGATCGCGCAAAAACGCTCCTGGAAACAGAATTCTCGGATTTCGAGTATGATGCGGAAAATGAAACCGCGGCCGCCTACATCGCCGCTCCGGTCTTTACCGATGGAATTATCCAGGGTGTCGTCGTCCTGCGAATGGACAACCAACTCGTTTCTAATATTGTAGAGGATTATACGGGGCTTGGGGACACAGGCGAAACGGTTCTGGGAAGTCGTGTGGGGAACGAAATCCTTTTTGTTGCACCCACCAGATACAGGCCGAACGATGCTTTTCAGTACCGGATCTCGATCGGTCTCGGCAAGGATGTCCCGATCGTGAAAGCCACAGAAGGGGAACGTGGTGATGGAATCCTGCTCGATTACCGGGGCAAAGAAGTGATGGGTGTCTGGCGCTATCTTCCCTATTTTCACTGGGGAATGGTTGTCAAGATGGATACAGGCGAATTTTTCGCGCCTTTAACCTATCAGCGGAATCTGATGTTGTTTTTCGGAATCGCCGTTTTGCTGTTCGTTGTCATTCTTGCTTTGACAATCGCATCTTCACTTTCTAAACCGGTTGTTCAGCTCACAGAAATTGCGCGGACCGTATCGGATGGGGATCTCACAGTAAAACTCTCCGCGGATGAAAAAGGACAGGATGAGGTCAGCATACTTGCTCGCGGATTTTCCAGAATGACTACGAGTTTGTTGCGACTGATCAGTGGCGTAAAAGATTCCGGCACGGAAGTAAGCTCTTCTTCGAATCAGATTGCAGCAGCCGCCCGTCAGCTGGAGGCAACTGTAAATGAACAGGCAGCCTCTACCAATGAAGTCGTCGCCACCAGCAAACAGATTTCTAACACTTCTCAAAATCTGGTCAGCACGATTACGGAGGTCGCACAGGAAGCGATCAAGACCGCTACTCTGGTGGAATCGGGACGATCCGGATTGCAGGAAATGGAAATGGCGATGCAAAAACTCGTTCAGGCAACGAGCTCTATTTCAGCCAAACTTCAAACGTTAAATGAAAAAGCGGCGGTGATCAGCACAGTGGTCACCACGATCAATACGGTAGCCGATCAAACCAATCTGCTGTCTTTGAACGCAGCGATTGAAGCAGAAAAAGCGGGAGAAGCAGGGCTCGGGTTCGGTGTCGTTGCTTCGGAAATTCGCCGGCTGGCCGATCAAACCGGATATGCAACAATGGACATAGAGCAAATCGTCAAAGAGATGCAGGGCGCCGTCAATGCCGGTGTCACGAGCGTCCAATTATTTACGCAAGAAGTGCACAAAGGTGTGGATAAAGTTCAAAGAGTAAGCCGGGAGTTTTCGCTAATCATTGAACAAGTTCAACAGTTAACTCCACAATACGAACAGGTAAGGCAAGGAATCCTTTCCCAGAGTTTGGCAGCAGAACAAATCAGCGAAGCCATGGTTCATTTAAGCGATGCCGCTCACTACACGGCAGAATCGGTCCGTTCGCTGAATGCGATTACGAACCAGCTCAATTCCGCCTCATTAACGCTAAAAGAGGAAGTGGAAAGATTCAAAGTTTAAAAAACTAAAAATGAAAAATTTAAAATAAAAGACCCGTGAAATGGGGCGGCCGTGCCGACATTTTTAATTTTTTATTTTTAGTTTTTTATTTTGTTAGTCATGACTGATTCATTTCCGGAGATCGAATCTTTTCTGCGGGATTCGGTTGGATTGGATCCGGATGCCACACCGCGCATGATTAGCCGCGCGGTCGATCGTATTTTGTCGGAGAAGCAGATCGATGATCCTGCGCTTTACCTGGAAATTTTGAAAAACTCTGAAAGCGAATTCGACTATTTGCTGGAGCATGTGCTGGTTCCTGAAACGTGGTTCTTTCGATATCCGGAGACCTATCATTATCTAAGGCGATGGGCTTATGGTCGAACGAAACAATTGCATATTCTGAGCGTGCCCTGTTCAACGGGTGAAGAGCCTTATTCCATTGTCATGACGCTTTTGGACGCCGGCCTCCTTCCCCACCAATTCAAAATCGACGCCGCTGATATCAACGCGAGAGCGCTCGAAAAAGCGCGAGCCGGCGCTTACAGTCAGAATTCCTTTCGTGGTTTCTTTCTAACTCACCGGGACAGGTATTTTGAAAGACCTCCTCAAGATTTTCGGTTGAAGGAAACCTTGCCGCCACTTGTGAATTTCTTTCTCTGGAATGTTCAACAGGAATCCCCCCCGGAATTGAAAGAGAGATACGATATTATTTTTTGTCGCAATCTTTTCATCTACTTTCACCTGGAAGCACAGAAACAAATGATGCGGACATTGAGTCAACTTCTGGCCGATGACGGTTTATTGTTTACCGGCCATGCGGAAGCAGGCCCTTTCTTAAGTCCCTTCTTTCGTCCGGTTGCGCCTTTAAATGCATTTGTTCATCGGAAAGGATAGTGGAATTACGAGCAAGAGCAAGAGCATGATCAAGAGCACGAGTACATAATGGAACCGGCACAGAATTACATCAAAGAATGGAGCGC
>JBKKAT010000243.1:0-4534 GCA_046714535.1 Acidobacteriota bacterium
GGAAGCCACAGTGGCAGCTCATGCGGTGGCAGCGCTTTGTGTTTTCAAACACAGCGCGCATTCGATATTCCCGTACACCTTTTCGGTCCTTTATGGAACCCTGCTTGGGATGGCTGCCCTGAGTCTACAAATCCGCTACACAGAGAGTCAAAAAGCATCCCATCTTATTTTGTCGGGAATTCTGGGAGGCCTTGCACTGGTCTGCAAGCAGGAGTTCGGGTTCGCGATCGTGGCATGCGCACTTGCTCTGACAATCTCAGCTCGTTCCGGTCAAAGAATCGGTATATTGATAAAAGGACTGCTTCCTGCGCTGGCTATCCCTATCATTACGTACCTTCCATTCGCCGTCCGAATGCCATACAACGTGCTGTTTAAGGATACCTTCTTGCTCCCTCACTATATTCCTCCCGAGCAAATCTTCCACAACAAAATGAGATTGGGCTTGAATGAAATCGGCAAAACGTTGATGGAGTTTGCAGCGACAACGATGATCGTTTGCGCCATCGCAGCATTCATCGGGTTGATCAGCATCTGTGTCTTCCGTCCCGCCGATCACAAGGTTGAGGCGGTTCGAAAACGGTGGATTCGTTTGCTCTTCTTGCTTTTGATCGGAAGCTCCATCCTTTTGATTGTTATTCTTCTCACACTGGGTACTGACGTGTACATCAGCCCGTTGCGCGTTTTGCCGATTTTATGTGCCTTGCTGATCTTTGGCTATTTGCAAAAAGATGTTGATTGGCGTCACAGCCCGGGTCCACGCTCGGTTTTTCTGCTGAGCGTTTACTGTCTGGTGGTTCTTGCGCGTGTCATCACTCGCGTGCCCAGTGGCGGAGCCTATGCACTCTTGCTTCCAATTCCTCTACTGACTTTCCTGTACGCGATTGCCAAATCATACCCTCGTCTCTTTTCCAGATTTCGTGGAGCACCGCAACTCGCGCGAGTCTCCGTGCTTATCCTGTGTTCACTCTCGATTGTGGTTACCCTTTTTGCTACTGCGAAGCGATTCCGCCGGGAACCGCGTTTTACGCTCCAAACAGACCGTGGGACCATGCGCGTCGAAGTAGAAGTCGGACTGGCTTTTCAAGCAGCTTTAAACTTTATCGAGCAAAATACGAAACCGCAAGAGTTTATACTCGGTGTGCCGGAAGGCGGTTGTTTGAATTTTCTTGCTGCTCGCCCCACTCCCTTGCGCTATGAAGTACTCACACCCGGGTTTCTCGATTCAAACGCCGAAAAATACGCAATTCAGCAGCTTAAGGAAAAACAGGTGAAATATGTTTTTCTGATCAATCGTCCAACGCCCGAATTTGGAGCAACCGCTTTCGGCCGCGATTACTATCGCGAACTGTGGCGGTGGATTGAAGAAAATTATGAAGTGACTGTCGTTTTGGGAAAGGGAGTTCGCAATGATTCCGTAATCGGTAACAAGAATTTCTTTATTAAATGTTACCGGCTAAGAAGCTGATGGTTGCCCGACAGAATCAAAACAATTTAACAGCCTTTGCGGTGATTTGCATCGTTTTCGCAATTATGTGCGCCGTTTCGTGGCAGAAATGGGCTTCAGGCTGTATCGATAGCGGACGAGAAATGAATCTACCGTTGCGTTTGCTGAACGGAGAATCTCTCTACACACAAGCCTATTATCTATACGGTCCGCTCGCGCCTCATCTGAATGCTCTGTTGTTCAGAATATTTGATGCACATTTGAACGTTTTATACATTGCAGGAATCTTATCTTCCCTTCTGCTTGTGCTGCTCACATATCAGCTTGGAAAGCAGTTTATGGGAACAGCAGAAGCCGCTGTGGCCGCTCTTGCGGTGGCGGCGTTTTGTGTTTTCAAACATGGAGGTCATTCGATATTTCCTTACACTTTTTCAGCCCTATACGGCACATTACTTGCGACGGCTGCCCTTGCCTTGCAAATCCGATACATAAAGAGTCAAAAAACAGCACTTCTTACCCTGTCGGGTATTCTGGGAGGGTTAGCCCTGATCTGCAAACAGGAGTTTGGACTCGCAGTCCTGGCCTCCACACTCGCTCTTACATTCTCTGCTCTTCCGGGAACGAGAGTCAGCATTTTGATTCATGCGCTTCTTCCCGCTTTCGCGATCCCCGCTTTCACATACATCAGACTCGCTCTGCAAATGCCGTACGACGTTCTGTTTAAGGATACGTTCTTCTTTCCGAATTACGTTCCTGCGGAGCTAATCTACTACAACAGGATGAGAATGGGATTGAACGATGTCGGCAAAACGATGATGGAGTTTGCCGGCGCAACGATGATCCTTTGTGCATTCGGAGCGTTGATTGGGTTGATCAGCATCTGGCTCTCCCGGCCGGTAGATCAGGAACAGATTGCAATTCGGAGGCGATGGATTCAAAGGCTTTCTTTGCTTTTTGGTGGAAGCTCAATCCTTCTTATCGTAATACTTCTCAAACTCGGCACCATTGTTTTCGTCAGCCCGTTTCGCGCTTTGCCGCTTTTGTGCGCGCTGTTGCTTTACGGCTATTTCCGGCGAGACGCTGAAAGGCGCAATCAAGCAGGCCCGCGCTCCGTCTTGCTACTGAGTGTTTTCAGTCTGATCGTTCTTGCTCGTGTGATCACACGCGTCCCAAGTGGTGGGGCTTACGGACTTTTGCAACCGGTCCCTATATTGCTTTTCATATACTCCGTTTCTGCAGCATATCCGCGTCTCTATTCAAGATTTCGTGGAACGGAGCGATACGCCCGGGTGATGGTGCTGATCCTTTGTTCGCTCACGATTACAGCATCGCTTCTTGGTACAGGCAATCGATACCGGAGAGAACCTACTTTTACACTACAAACAAACCGGGGCACCATGCGCGTCAATGCGTCCGAAGGGCCGGCATTCGAGGCCACTCTGGAATTCATCATCCAGAATACGGGACCGCATGAATTCATCGCGGGAGTACCGGAAGGGAGCGCACTGAACTTCCTTGCCAGCCGCCCTGCTCCGCTGCGCTATGAGGTACTCACTCCCGGGTTTCTTGATTTTGAGGCCGAAAAACAAGCCGTTCAGCAACTTCGGGAAAAGCAGGTGAAATTTGTTTTTCTGATCAATCGGCCCACTTCGGAATTTGGAGCAACCGCTTTCGGCCGCGATTATTGTCGCACGATGATGCAGTGGATTGAACAAAATTACGAATTGGTAAAGGTTTTCGGCCAGGGAGTAAATCCCGATTCCCAAATCGGCGATAACAATTTCTTTATTAAGTGTTACAAAAGAAAGTTAAAGGTTAAGAGTTAAGAGTAGAGTTAAAGGTTAAGAGTTAAGGGTCAAAGTTGAGGAGGTGTGGTAGGATGAGTTAGGCGGGAAGGAGAACAAAATGCATACATCTTCTCGCGTCTCAAGTTTCGAAGATCTCAACGTATACCAAAGATCACGGGGTATTGTTCCTGAGATCTACAGAACAACTCATCAAGCGCCCTTTTCAAGAGATTACGCGCTAAAAGATCAGATCCAATAGAGCTTGCATTTCAGTTTCAGCCAATATTGCCGAAGGATCAGAAAGAGGAAGCACAGCAGAGTTTATTCACTTTCTTTATATCTCCAAAGGTTCTTGCGCTGAAGTTAGAGCTCACTTGAATCTTGCCATGGATCTTCAATATATAAGTACCGAGCTTCACGCAAAACTGTCATCCGAATGCAGAACAATTGGCGGAATGCTTGCCAACCTAATTGCATATCTCAAAAAATCCAATTTCCGTGGGTACAAATACAAATGATGCTACTCCACTTCTTCTTAACCTTTAACTCTTAACCCTTAACTTCTTTAACCTTTAACTCTTAACGTTTAACTTTTAAACTCTTAACTTTTGTTATTGGCGAGCTGGCGCAGTCCTCTTTTCGCAGCACTCCGGTCATCACCGGCAATGAAATTACTATCAAGCGCCTTTTGATAGGAATGTCTGGCAGCAATAGGGAGCTTTTTTGCTACATACACCTGGCCGAGTTTCACGTAGACCCCGGCAATTAGACCTTCCGGTTCTTTGGGATTGCGCTTCAGGAGATCCTTGTATAATTTTTCGGCTCGCGCGTAGTCCTCTTTCAAGTAGTGCATTTCTGCCATGTAATAAAGCGTTTGTGGATTATTCGGATATCGCTTTAAAACAGCGCGAAAGGATGATTCCGCTTCAACGAACTCTCCCTGCGCCGCCAGCCTGCGTCCTTCCAAATTTAGACGATAGATATTGGCAAGTGTCTGGTTGTACTTTTTTCTTTTGTGTTTTTCAGCGTCCTCACGAGAATGGCGATAATCAGGAAGCGAAAGAATCTGATTGTAGGATTGGATTGCTTCCTGGCGCATTCCTATCTGATCGTAGATGCTGGCCAATTCCATGTGAGCGCGAACAGGAATCCAGACAGGTTCTTTCGGCTTTTCTGCGATCAAGGCTTTGAGTTCTTCGATCGCTCTTTCAGGATCGAGCTGTCTGCTGTGAACCCTGGCGAGCTTCAAGCGGGTCTGATTCTGAACATCTTTCGTGTAAGTGGAAATCCCGCGCTGGCATCG
>JBKKAT010000244.1:0-2907 GCA_046714535.1 Acidobacteriota bacterium
TGCTCATTACAGATTTAACTAGTTGATCCAGGGTCAAAATCCCTGGGTTTTTTTTTTGCACAAGAGGTATTACGGAAATGCGTTTAAACGGTAAAGTGAAATGGTTCAGCAACAAGTTGGGCTATGGTTTTATCAAGCAAGATACTGGCGAAGAGGTTTTCGTCCACTACTCCATGATTCGAGGTGACGGTTATCGTTCGCTGAAAGAGGGACAAGACGTAACGTTCGATATCATCCAAAGCCCGGAAGGGCGGATGCAAGCGGGGGACGTTGAAATCGTTTTAGCCAGCTAAATCATTTGCGTAGGGGCGGGGCTTGTCCCCGCCCTTCACGGGCGACCGCAAGGGGTCGCCCCTACTATTTTAGGGGCTTAGCTTTTAGCTTGGTTTTCCCTTGTTCTACGGCTACGTAGAACTCGACGTCTTTACATTGATAACGGTCTAAAATAGCCTGTTTCTGCCGGACCAGTTGCTCTGCAAATTTTTCGAATGTCACAGAGATTGAGTTCTCACCGGCTTTCTGTCGAGTCTTCAGATATTCGTTAAAGAGCTTTTGAAACTGAGCTGGTTCAGGATTTTCGGGAGTCTTCCGCGTCTCTTTTTTAGGAGCTTCCACACCTTGAATCACGACTCCTCCGACAGGGGTACGCCCTTCTTCTTTATAGCGCATTTGCTTGGTCCACAAATCGGCATAAGACTGGAAGCGAGCGGTAATATTGTTGTAGCGAAACCTTTGGGCGTAATTCAGCGATGTGATGCCTGCATACTTGCGAATGTTCTTTTCCAATTTTCGATGGGCGTTCAGAGGTGGAAGCTTGGCACCTCCCGAAAAGTAGATCTCGTAATCTCTCTTCAATAAGGTCAAAGAGAGTTCTAGATCGTCTAACTCTCGCTCAATCTGCTTGGGGTCTTGTTTCGCATCCATAAAAATTTATTGCAAATTGCATATTGAATATTGCAAAAAAGATTCAAGGCATCCTAATATTTTATGCAATATTCAATATGCAATAAGTTTATAGGTAGAACCACAACAAAGGAAGCCATAGCGTTGCCGAATAGGGCAGACGATGCCCATCAATAAAGATCTCCAGGTGGGGCGATTTTTCGAGCATTTGATAGAGCTGATAGATTTCCCAGACCTGATCGGATTTCAGGTCGATTTTGTGCTTGATCAGACGTCCCGATTTGCTGCTTTTGTAAGTATTGTGCCCTGAAGCAAAACTGATCGCTTCCCGCCACTGATCTGATTGTTCGGGCGGCACCCCAAATTGAATCGTAATGACCGGATCTTTTGTGCTGCGAAACGGAAACAGAATGTCGTCGATCGATTCCTGGATCTCGGGATCCTCCAGAAAATCCTTTTGCATCCTTTCTTTGATTCGAGACATGCTAGTGACTTCTCCCCCCTAGCCTAACTTAGTGTGAAACTATATCATAACCGAATGACGCCGAATTTTCCGTGGTCCGATGAGTAATTTGCTTCGCCGGATCCCGCCGGTTCACGAATTGCTCGAAGCCTGTTTGAAACAGGCTTGGGGCACGGCTTACTCACGCGAACAACTGGTAAACATCATCCGTGAGGAGTTACAGGATTTGCGGGAACGCTTGAAAGCAGATTCTGTGCTTCCTGAAAACGAGCTGCTTGTCGCCGATATCGGGATCCGTGCGCAGCGAACCTATCGTTATTCTTTGAAAAAAGTGATCAATGCTACCGGTATCATTGTGCATACCAATCTGGGACGCGCACCCATCTCAGAAAAAGCGTTTGCCCACTTGCAGGAGATTTCTTCCGGTTATAGCAACCTTGAATTTGATCTTTCCAAAGGAGAGCGCGGTTCCCGGGATAAGCACCTGAATGATATCCTGCGTTCGATGCTTCCCGTTGAAAGTTCCCTGGTTGTCAATAACAATGCCGCAGCGTTGCTACTCGTTTTGAATTCACTCGCAGAAAACAAGGAAGTGATCGTTTCACGCGGGGAACTGGTTGAAATCGGCGGTTCTTTCAGGCTTCCGGATGTCATGAAAAAGAGCGGAGCGATTCTTCGGGAAGTGGGAACAACAAACAAGACCAGAACATCAGATTATCGAAAAGCAATCACCGATCAGACAGGAATGATTTTGATTGTGCATCCCAGCAATTATCAGATCATTGGATTCGCAGAACGGCCCGCCTTAGAAGATCTTGTTGCGCTCGGAAAGCAGCACAACATTCCGGTGGTTGAGGATCAGGGGAGCGGAATTTTCACTGATCTGGAACGCGCCGGTATTTCTGAGGAACCTCGAGTTTCTCAGCGATTGGAAGCAGGTCTGGATCTCATTACTTTTAGTGGCGACAAAATTCTTGGCGGACCGCAAGCAGGCCTGGTTTGTGGCAAGAAAATCTGGGTCGACAAATGCCATAGTAATCCACTCTTTCGTGCCCTGCGCGTGGATAAAATGATCTACGCAACGCTGGAGACTACGCTGCTCTCGTATGGAAAAGGCATGGAGCAAGAAATACCCGTGATCAGCATGATTTCACAAACCGCGGAACAACTGCGCGAGCGTGGAAATCTGTGGCTACAACAATTGCAAGAACGTTTTCCAAATGAGAAATGGTCTCTGGAATCTACTCTTAATTACATCGGCGGCGGAGTCGCGCCGATGAAAGCATTGCCCTCTTATGGAATTTGTTTACATTCGGAAAAACCGGCTCAGGATGTCATGCAGCTTTTGCGCGAGGCTGATCCTCCGGTTATTGCAAGAATCGAAGAGGACCAAGTGTTCATCGAACTGCGCACAATTCGAGTGGAAGAACAAGAACAAATTACGAATGCCCTCGCAGCAATCTTTTAGCTCGTGTAAGAAGGGAGATAGGGAGATAGTGTAGATATGGTGATATATAAAATAAAAATCATCTCCTTATCCC
>JBKKAT010000245.1:0-11698 GCA_046714535.1 Acidobacteriota bacterium
ATCTAATCGGATATTCCGGTGAAATCGTTTACGATGCGAATTATCCGGATGGAATGCCGTTCAAGGCGCTCGATTCGCAAATCTTGTTGGATTTGGGGTGGAAACCACGCACATCCTTTCGCGATGCGCTGCAAACGACTTATTCCGCATTCGTCAAATCGCAAGTGGAACACTCGCGACATTGAAGTTGACGCTCGAAAAAACGCCCAGTGATAAATCGTTTCTGATTGTTTTTCTTGCGTCGAGTCTCTTAGGTCTTGCCACCGGTTTTTTCCATCAACAATGGCAGGTGGCGGTTGAATCGGCTCAGGTCTTTGCGGGGATCGTATCGTATCCGCACGACAACCCCAACTACATCTATCAGATTAATACCTGGACGATTCTTCATCAGATTCTGGCAGGATTGCTGAAGCTCGGTGTTTCTGAGATGGCCCTTTCTTTAATTCTTAGTGGTCTCAGCGGAATGATCGCTTTTCAGGCTCTCTCTCTGACGGTCTTTGCCATCAGTGAAGACAAGTATCTGTCCGTTCTGTTCCCCTGTCTCATGCTCCACACTTTTGGCAATGTTCTGCCCGGCATTACTTACCCTGTCATGATACTGGGTTATACCCACACTTACGGCATTGTTGGCTTGTCTTTCATTGCTCTGGTGATTGCAATGTTTTCGAACGGTAAATACAAAGCCGGCTCTTTTCTTCTGGGTATATCCGCTGCGATTCATCCTTCCATGGGCATCTGGCTAAACTTGGTTGTTGGCGTAGTGTTTTTGTGGAACTTCCGGAAACTTTATCCTCACTTGAAGGAATCCTGGCGATTCCTGGCTGCCGGTTATGGAATCACCGTGATGAGCTTTCTCTTTCATTTAGCATCAGAACAAAATGTGAGTATCCATACCGATGAAGCGATGATGAATGAATTCCTCGTGGCGTTTCTACTTTTCTGGGACAACCACCGGCATACATTCGATCTCGTCATTAAACCTGTGCAACTTGTATTCCTCAGTGTGCTGATCAGTTTCATCCTCTTGCTGAATTTGAAGAACCGAATTCGCGCGGAGGCTTTGTTTATTGGACGTGCGTTGATTGCAGCCGCCGTAATTGCAGCCGCAGGGTCCGCGGTCTACTGGTTTCCGCCGGAATCCACGTCCTTTTTGCTCTGGTCCTTTATGCCCTCGCGGTTATTTAATCTCAATACTTTTCTTCTGATGCCGGTTATCGTTGGTGTATTGGGAAGATACCGAAATTGTATCTGGAGCGAACTCGCGCTCATTGTTGTTATTCTATTGATGGTTCTACGACTTCCGAAGCCGCTGATTCCTTTCTTGCCTTTCTTTGCCACGCTCATGGCCGCTGGAGCGATGTTGCAATATGGCATTGAAGCAAAAAAACAAATTGCGATTGGGATCGGTCTCGTATTCGTGTGCTTCCTCGCTTTCATAAAGACCGCGATGCCGATGTTTTATGGTCACCATCACAGTCCAAACAGACTGCTCTTAATTGCATTAGTTCTCAGTATCGGTTGCGGCTTTTTATCGGTGCGCCTGAAAGAAAAATGGCATAGCAGATTTACTAGAGGGAGCCTGCGCGGCATCACCGTTTGTTTACTCGTTTTTGGATGCGCAATATTTTTCGCAGCCAGCATGGAATCCTGGCGCAAGGTGCGACTGAGAACCGATCCTGTCATCGAAGCAATGAAGCAGGGACGCGGCATGACGGTAACGGCCTCCAACCTCGGCATGATTCAACTGCGATCAAGACGTCCCGTTTTACTGGATGGGCATGGGCTGGATGGACTGATTTATGCACCGGAGGCGGCGCCCACTCTCGATACAATCTTGAAGAAAATCTATGGAGTAGACTTTCTCCATCCTACAGAAGACATAAAATATGCGAGACCGGGCGCATTGTTACCTGGCACCGGAAGGAAACTTTGGGAAGAACGGACAAAGGAGGAATGGCAATCCATCGGTAAAGAATTTTCTGTGACAGCAGTTTTAACCTATCCCAACTGGAAATTAAATCTGCCGGTAATTGCGAGCAGCGAATTCCTGATGTTGTACGAGATTCCGCAGATTCAATAGGCAGCAAATGTTTTTTCAAAGAAAAAAGAATTCAAATGCAAAGCACGCGGTTTCTTCGGATTATCGGATCGTTGCAGCCGAAACTGCTAGAAGTGTAAGCTTTGATGGCTGGTTGGATCCGGAAGTGGCCGCAAGACAGGATGCAGCTTTTCGCGAGCTTATCGAACAATTGCGCACAGGAAAGGTGCGACGCGATTTGAAGGTCGCAGTAGAGACAATGCAAGCGGCTGGATTGATCGATCCCTCGGTTCTGGAAGTGGGCTGCGGAAGCGGTTATTACTACGAAATCATGTCCCATCTTCTCAAACAGGATCTGTTATATTCAGGCGTCGACAGATCTCCATGGATGATCCGGTTAGCAAAGAAAAACTATCCGGCAAAAACATTTTTGACGGCAGATGCCGCGCGTCTTCCTTTTTCCAATCGCAGTTTTGATGTCGTTTTCAATGGCGTTTCTCTGATGCACATTTTGGATTATGCCAAAGCCATTTCAGAAAGTGCCCGAATTGCGAAGTCCTTCTGCATTTTTCACACCGTTCCTTTGCTTCAAAACCGGCCCACAACCATGCTGCAGAAGTCTGCCTACGGAAGCCCGGTGGTCGAAATCATTTTCAACGAACAGGAGTTAAGGGCTCTTTTCGAAGCCAATCATCTTCAGATTCGTTCTGTCAAAGAAAGCATTCCGTATAACCTTGAATGGGTCCTGAATGAAAAGACCGTCACGAAAACCTATTTGTGCGAGGTGCTGCCGGAATGAGCCGAATTTCAAGAATACCCTGGGGCGCTTATTCCCGGGCGAAGCGCTTCATGAATCGCATCCCGGGTGGAGGATGGTTGCTCGCATGGACAGATCCGCTTCACATCGCCCGCCGGCTCTTGTGGCGTACGATCAAAGAACATGCAGACTACGCGCGCGGGTGGGTCCTGGATCTCGGTTGCGGCGCCCAGCCATACCGGAATCTTTTTCAACATGTGGATCGCTACGTTAGCTTTGATCTTTCTCCCGGTTCTCAAATGGATGTTCGCGGAACAGCTCTGGCTCTCCCTTTTCTGAATTCGAGCTTTCACACAATTTTGTGCAGTGAAGTTTTGGAACATGTTCCTGAACCTTCTCAGTTGCTTCTGGAAGTGGAAAGAGTGCTGAAGCCCGGAGGAATATTGATGCTGACCACTCCTCAAACGTGGGGATTGCACCTGGAGCCGCTCGATTTCTATCGTTATACAAAACACGGGCTTCGCTATCTGACGGAAAAGAGTAAACTGAAAGTGATAGAAATAATACCGACTTGCGGAATGTGGGCTACGCTAACGCAACGACTCAGCGATACGGTCGTTTTCAATTACGCTGAGGGACGCTCTCGATGGATTGTGGAAGGCCTTTCTTTACTACTGGCTCCCGTCACGTTAACCGGTTATGGTTTGGACCGGTTATTCGGAAAACGTGGCGATACTCTTGACCATCTGATGATTGCTCAGAAATCACAATGAAAGCTCTTAACAGAAGAAAACGAAGAAAACAAAGGAGGATTTGTTCTTTGTTCTCTTCGTTATCTTTTGTTAAGAATGAGTTTTAAGAACACGAAATGGCATCTGAATTCTCAAATATCTTCAGGGATAAGAATGTATTGATCACCGGTGGACTAGGGTTTATCGGCTCCAATCTCGCGCATCAGCTCATCGAATTCGGGGCGAACGTGCTTCTGGTGGATAGTCTCATTCCGGAATATGGTGGAAATATTTTTAATGTTGATTCCATGCGAAACCGCGCTCAGATCAACATTTCCGATGTCAGGGATGAGCACAGCATGCGGTTTTTAGTCCAGGAAAAAGATTTCCTTTTCAATCTTGCAGGGCAAACAAGCCATCTGGATTCCATGCAGGAACCTTACACCGATCTCGATATCAATTGCCGGGCGCAGATTTCGATTTTGGAAGCCTGCCGCAAGTGGAATCCAAGGATCAAAATCGTTTTCGCAAGCACGAGACAAATCTACGGAAAACCGGATTATCTCCCCGTTGACGAAAAACATTTGCTGCGGCCGGTCGATGCGAATGGGATCAACAAAATGGCCGGCGAATGGTATCACGTTCTGTACAACAACGTGTACAACATCCGCGCCTGTTCGCTGCGACTTACAAACACTTATGGACCGCGCATGCGAGTCAAGGACGCACGGCAAACGTTTCTGGGACTCTGGATTCGACATCTCGTTGAAGGCAAACCTTTCGAAGTTTGGGGCGGTCAGCAGCTGCGCGACTTCACTTACGTGGAAGATGCCGTTCATGCGTTTCTTCTTGCAGCCGCCAGCGACAAAGCAGACGGGCAAGTTTTTAATCTTGGAGGAGACTCTGCAATCAGCTTACAGGAGCTAGCAGATCTTTTGATTCAATTGAACGGATCAGGAGAAGCTGTGAATCGCGCATTTCCTGCAGATCGAAAAGCAATTGACGTGGGCGATTATTATGCTGATTTCAACTTGATTCGAACGAAACTCAACTGGCAACCGCAAACTTCGCTCAAAGACGGCCTCGCAAAAACGCTGGCATACTATAGAGAAAACCTGGAGCACTATATTTGAAGGGCACTCCCGATCTCATCCCTCAAGCAAACCCCGGCGCATCCTATCACGCTCACAGAAAAGAAATTGATCAAGCGGTTACGAGTGTATTGGCAGGCGGAAAATACATTTTGGGAAACGAAGTCACCAGCTTCGAGCGGGAGTTTGGAGATTTCCTGGGCATGCCGAACGTGGTTGGCACAGGCAGCGGAACGGAGGCCCTTCACCTGTCATTCAGAGCATGCGGAATCGGCCCGGAAGACGGTGTGATTACCGTTTCCCACACGGCCGTTGCGACCGCAGCAGCAATCGAACTGGCGGGAGCGATTCCCATTCTTGTCGATGTTGACCCTCGAACATTCACGATGGATGCGAATCTATTAGAAGATGCCGTCAAACGGTTTCGCGAGAGGTTCCAACGACATCTGCGAGCGATTGTGCCTGTGCACTTGTACGGAAACCCGGCTGACATGAATGCAATCGTTGAGATTGCACGACGCTTTGATCTTCTTGTGATTGAAGATTGTTCACAATCGCACGGCGCCTCTATCGGTTCAAAAAAGACCGGGACATGGGGAGACCTTGCTGTTTTTAGTTTTTATCCCACCAAGAATCTGGGCAGCATGGGGGATGCCGGCGCTGTCATTACTGCAGACAAGAAAATGGCGGAAAGACTTCGCGAGCTGCGTGAATACGGCTGGAAGCAAAGATATGTCAGTGAAAGGCCGGGCTTGAATACGCGTCTGGATGAGCTGCAGGCATCGATTCTGCGCGTGAAATTGAAGTATCTGGATTCGGATAATAACCGGCGCCAACAAATTGCAAGCATGTACGACGAAATGCTGACCGGCACAACACTGATCACGCCGCAGATTACGAAAGGGACCCGATCCGTTTACCATCAATATGTGATTCGCTTAAAAGAAAGAGATGCATTGAGGGACTACCTGGATCGCAACGCGATTCAAACATCGATTCACTATCCGGTGCCGGTGCATTTGCAGCCGGCCTATCGCGATCGAATCCCGATGGATTACAGAGGACTGCCGGAGACAGAAAATATTTGCCGCGAAATTCTCAGTCTTCCCATGTATCCGCAATTAACCGACGAACAAGTGCGAAGAGTCGGACAGACAATTGCAGAATGGTCCAAGGGCGCCACAAAATGAGCCCCGGCGGTGCGGGCCAGAGGCCCGTGGCCCGTAATGCAGGCGAGACGCCTGCGCTCCATACTTACTATTTCTGCACCTACTTTGATCATCGTTATCTCTCGCGCGGTCTCGCTCTCTATCATTCACTGAAACGACACTGTCCGTCTTTCGAGTTATGGGTCCTTTCCCTGGATGCGGAATGCACCCGAAAACTTACGTCGATGAATCTTCCGGATGTTCATGTTGTAAACATCGAAGAGCTGGAAGAATTCGACCCTGAATTGTTGCAATGCCGCAAAAACCGAACGCTCATCGAATACTATTTCACGTGCACTCCTGCGTGGCTGTTATATCTCCTTCAAAAGATGGAACGCGCTGAGATCGTTACTTATGTCGATGCGGATCTATTTTTCTTTTCCGACCCGGGCCCCCTTTATCACGAGTTAAACAACAGGTCGATCGGAATCATCGCTCACCGTTTTCCGCCGGAGCTAAAACACTTTGAACAATTTGGGATCTACAATGTGGGCTGGCTCTCGTTTCGCCGCGATGCAAATTCCGGAGAATGCCTGCGATGGTGGAGGGAACGCTGCCTGGAATGGTGTCACGACCGCCCTGAAAATGGAAGATTCGCCGATCAAAAATATCTGGATGATTGGCCGGTCCGGTTTCCCGGAGTGATTGTTCTCCAACATCACGGCGCAGGCATTGCGCCCTGGAATGCAGCGGCGGTCCGTTTTTCCGAAAACAATGGGATTTTTTACGCGGATTCCGAACCGCTCATCTTTTATCACTTTCACCTGTTGAAAGTGCTTGGCTCTAATCTGTACGATCACGGGTTGTCGTCCTACGGAGCCAGGCTGCACAAAATCCTGAAACGAATTTACGTCCTGTATTTAAGAGAGCTTCGAAAAGGGACCGCACTTTCCGGGACCGGTGAAGATCGAATCCGCTACAGGGTCGCGAAACTCAAGTCCACTCTTCTCGACCGCAGAATTCTTTTTTTGTCGGGTCCTCTTGCATGGGAACTGAATCTCGAACCTGCACTGCGCCCGATCCGTTCCTTGCGCCGCTTCCTTGCGAAGTAACTCAGGCGCGGGATGTCACGTTTCTTTTCTTACGCAAAGCTTCTTTCGGTTCAAGAAACGTTTGCTCAAGTCGAAAAATTGTTTCACTATTTACGCTTCGCCTGCTTGTCCGGGCGCTCTTTTTCATGGTTGCAAAAACCTTTACGGGAATTCCCTTCAAGTATAGTACCGGCATAGTACCACTATGATACCATAATGGTACCATCACGGTACCATTTCACTGTTCCTATGGTGACAATACGGTATCATTTAGGTATCATACTGGTACATAAAACAAATCCAATGGAGGCACCATGAAAATGAATCGCACGTTTCTTCTTTTCTCAATGTTCCTGTTTCTTTGTTCTTTTGTATGGGCACAAAATCCAAATGATGTAGCACCGGACATCTACAAGAAGATTTTTGAGAATGATCGAGTCCGCGTCCACCACGTGACAGCCAAGCCAGACGCCAAGATCCCGACACATTCTCATCCGGATCACGTCGCTTACATCATGAGCGAATGCACTCTGACGATTACCGGACCTGATGGCAAACCGCAGACTGCTGTTGGAAAGGAAGGAGATGTGCTGTGGTTTGATGCTGTCACTCATAGCGCCGTGAATTCGGGCAAGACCGATTGCCATGTTCTGATCGTGGAATTGAAAGAACCAAAAGCAGCAAATTAAGCGTCCGTTTCGAAACCATCGGCGATACAGAAGGCAGGGGAGCGCAGGCCTCTGGCCTGCAACTTCCTACCGCATATTACTTTTGGGAAACAGGACGGCATCCGGACGTTGATTCAAGCGCTCCAGCATTTTCATTGTGAGTTTCATCTTGATGCGTCCCGCTTCTTTCGGATGAACCAGATAGCGCACGATCACATCGATCCAGGTGTTCGGATTCGTGCGAAATTGAACGACCGGATGTTCCTGCACTTGCAGATGATCGACCGGAGTGCGTTCCAGGAGCGATTTAAAGGTACGAACCCGCTCCATCATTTCTTCTCCCACTTCTTCTTCCGCAATCTCCAAAACCGCTGACGATACAAATTGCAAATCGCTCTCATAGGCCACGCTGAACTTAATTTCATTCCATATGTAGGGAAAGAGCGGCCAGGAATAGTTCCAAACCGTTTCATTCAACACATGAGAATTGGGAAACTTGATCACTCTTCCGCTCGGATGATCCGTGGAAAGATACTCGCCTCCGAACTCCCACAAGGTGGTATCCATATAGCTAACATCAATAACATCACCGGTAGCTTCTCCAATCTTGATTCTGTCCCCCACGCGATACGGGCGACGAATCAAAATATAAATCCAGCCGATGAAACTTGTAATCGGAGTTTGAAGGGCAAAACCAAGAATCAGCGAAATCACACCGAGTGAAACGACTGCCGTGTACCAGTTAGAAAAAACAACAGAGACAATAATAAAAGCAACCGCAACGAGTCGAAGAAAATTGACAATTCTTTTCAGGTTGAAGCGGGAAACTTTATTCGGGATTTTTTCGATGTAAAAAACTTTGATAATTTGGCCGGCGAGAATGATCGCAACACAAAGGAGAGCACCAAAAGCCCAGCTCTGAACGCGTTCAGAACCAGTGAAACCAGTTCCCTGTGTCTTCAGCACGTAGTAAAGAACGCCCATGCAAAGCAGCAATAAGCAATAGCCCGCAAGCCAGATTTTTTCCGATTTTTTTTCGGAGACGGCTGGAGTTATCTGTTTTTCGGCGCGCTCCAGCTCCTGTTTAATAACTTCATTCTTATCCTCGACATGCTCAGCTTTTTCAGACACCTGTTCCATACGAGGTAATCTAATTCAGAATGTGCCCGGAACAAGGGAGCGCTGACTAAATGACCGCCGGCTGAAGCCGGCGGTCATCCAATATAGTAGAATGAAACAGTATGTCGACCACAACGTTGTTCATCATTGTAGGTGCTGCCATTTTTATTGCTCTTTGGGTGCTCTTTTCCATGGTATCCAAGGACTGAAGCACTGCACAACGAGTTAACAAAACCTGTTGCAGTTCGAAAGTTGAATGCGATTTTCTAAGTACGTCTTCTACGGAATACTCCTTCTTTTGCTGAACGGCTGTTTCTCCCTGGCAGAACAGCTCTATCAACGAATCCATGCAGCCAGACCCCTTGGATCGGATGACATTACAGTTTTTGAACGCCGGTTCGTGCAGGTAAAAAAAGACCTTCCGGCTTTTGGAACGATCGGGTATACCACAAATCAATTTGAAGGTTCGTTCAAGGAATATACCCTCACCGTTTATACTCTTTCTCCGGTGATGCCGGTTCCCGGCCCCCACAGTGAAGTGATGATTGGGAATCTGGTGGGTCCGGTCGAAACCTGGGGGCTTCCCAAAAACTCTTCCGTGACATTGTTTAGAAATTATGGGAATGGAATCGTCCTCTTTCGAAATCCGGAGAAATGATTACAGGTCTCCTTTTTTTCTTGTTTCGATGTTTTTCCTACGGATTTTTAAGTGCTCTTCTTCTGTTAAAACATTCCAGAACTCTGCCACCGAATAAGATCTTTTTAATCGCGCTGGCCTTTCCGATGGGTTTCGGCATCACGTCCTGTACATATTTTTTCTGGCTTCTCTTTCATGGGCCGGGTGGGCCCTTTTGGATGCTGGATTTGTTGTTCCTGCTGGTTTGCGTATACGCCTGGCGTAAAACAGCAACCGCCGTGCCTCCGGCTGAGCCACTTCCCATTGACAATCAATCACCGTCTCGCAGTGAAAGGCTCCTTGATATTGTTTACTGGCCGGTCTTTTTCGCCTCCATCACCATCTTTGCATTCTTTTCCATCAATGAACCGCACGGACAATGGGACGCGTGGGCAACATGGAATCTACGCGCAAGATATCTTTTCAGGGGAGAAGATCATTGGATCGAAACTTTCACCAGAGCTGTTGCGAGCACCAATCCCGACTACCCTTTGCTTTTGCCTGCAACAGTGGCTCAAGGATGGCACATTGTGAGAGTCGAGACTCAATGGGTGCCGGTTCTTGTTGCACTAATATTTACTCTTGCTACTGCGGGAATCCTGTATTCATTTCTGCGCATACACCGGAATCGCTTTCAAGGGCAACTTGGATCTCTCGTATTGCTCTGCTCCCCCTTGTTTTTGGACCAGGGCAGTGCGCAAATGGCAGACGTACCTCTGGGTTGTTATTACCTGTTGACCGTTGGTTTCCTCATTTTTGCTGAAGCGCGACCGGAGGACAGAAAGCTAGGGTTGATTCTAGCCGGTCTCTCGGCCGGGTTCGCAGCATGGACCAAAAACGAAGGATCTGTCTTCTTACTATCGGTAATGTTGATGTCGGCCTGGTCTTTGCTTCGAAGAAAGAAAGACCGCTTCTTTGCATCCCTTGGTTTTCTGCTTCTTGGATCGGCGCCCGGATTGCTGTCATTGCTGGTATTCAAGTTTCATGTGAGTTCCCCCGGCTACTTACTCATGAAGGGACACCAGACAGTTTTGGAGGGGCTTACCGACCTAAACAGGTGGGTCTACGTTGCGCAACAATTCTTTTATGAGTTCCTCAATGTTGGAAGACAAAAGATTTTTTTGTCTTTGATATTGCTACTGTTCGGACTCCTTTTAGGATTTCGAAAAGAGAATATTAAATTCATTAACTTTCCTATCGTGAGTATCCTGTTTTGCCTCTCCGGATATTTTGTATTTTATATGGTCACTCCGTTGGATTATCACTGGCAGATTCAGACTTCACTTTACCGGCTGTTTTTGCACGTCTTCCCCGCTCTTCTGTTTCTATTCTTTTTTGTGGTGAACACACCTAGCGGAGGAGAAGCTTCGCAGCCGCCTTCCGCGCGATTTTAGCGGGTCGGGGAGAATCCGTCATCACGGCCCGTACAATGGCGCCATCTATCAACATCAGAAGTTGAACTCCCAGTTCATCCGATCGACCCCGGCCAACCGAAGTTAGAGCCTCCTGAATCGTATCCAGAAGTTTTTGTTTGAACGCTACTGCGGCTTTTCGCGCGGGGTGGTGTCGATCCCCTATTTCGGCCACCGTATTGATAAAAGGACAACCCCGAAAACCGGGAGACTGAAACCATTCTTCCAGAATGTCGAAAATCACAAGAACCTGTTCGTTGGGGTTCTTTGCCACGGCGCTTTGCACCTGCACTCGATCCAAAAACCAGGAGTTCCATTGATGATGAATTTGCCCCAGACAATTGGTGGCGAGAATATCCTTTGACGGGAAATGTTTATAAAGCGTCATCTTGGTCACGCCCGATCGCTTTACGATTTCATCAACGCCCACACTGTTTATCCCACGCCGGTAAAAAAGCTTGCTTGCTGTGGAAAGAATCTTTTCACGCGCGGTCTTCATCTGCTTTCTTTCTCCAGAATTCCCTCCAACATTTCGCGCCAGTTCTCGTTCAGCGAAGAAATACCGAGGGCCCGGTATACAAGCGAGAGATTCGATTTGTTCGCGGACGCAAGGCCCGCTAATTGTGTAATGCTGACCTCCTGCGGATCGCGCAATACAAACTCAACCGGGTCGCCCCTTTCCACGGTTCCTTCTTCCAAGACACGGAAATAGATGCCCCATTTGCCCGCTTTCATAAAACGCCTCGGCATTTGATCGTCATCGAATTTGATCCCCAGCTTGTAACAGGGTAACCGCGGTTGGACGACTTGAACGCGTGACGTTCCTATCCTCATAACATCCCCAATAAATACTTTGCTCTCGTCCAATCCCTCTGTCGTCAGATTTTCACCAAATGTTCCTGGCCTCAGCTCCAGCCTCAATTCTTGATGCCACCAGGAGTAGTCTTCCAGCGCATAAGAATACAAT
>JBKKAT010000246.1:0-7676 GCA_046714535.1 Acidobacteriota bacterium
CACACAAAATCGCATCAGATCGCAAAGAAGCAATCGTGTTATCCGATCTATCTATCTCCCAAAAAGCCTCTGTACTGGCGGGAGCGAACGCAACCGTTGGTCTTGATACGGGACTGAGTCATATTGCTGCTGCCCTGGATATTCCTTCGATCACTCTTTACGGCGCAACCGATCCGTTTCTTATCGGCGCTACTGGAAAAAATCAGCTGCAAATGGCTTCCGATTTTGAGTGTGTAAAATGTCATCGTTCCAGGTGTAACTATACAAAAAGGCCAATTGCGAAGCCTTCCTGTTTTAAGGACATGACTCCGGATTTAGTGTGGAAATCGCTGGAAAAACTCATTTCCGGGACGCGCGTATCGCTGCAAGTTGATTAGCGCGTCCCGACAGGTCGGGTGCTTCCAGGCGCGCACAGATCTCACGGAATTGCGGATCAGGGGCGGACCATTTCAGGTTCACCAGTTGGTCTTTTACAGGTCCTTTGGTCACGAGAGTTGCCAGCTGGCGGAACAGTAAAACGAGCTCCCGTTGCTCGCGCAAAGTAGCTGCCAATCGATCTGCGCCTCTGATGGAAACGTTCCAATCACGAGCGTTGTCCGGAATCTCATCAAGATGTTTGTAGCGAGACAAAACTGCTGAGGCAGCCTTTGCTCCCCAGCCTGGAAGACCTGGATATCCATCTGCAGCATCACCAACCAGCGCCAGATAATCGGGAATCGATTCGGGCGACACACCGAATTTTTCCACCACACCCTGTTCATTGATCACCTTTCGTTGTCTGCGATCAAATTGAACCACACGATCTGCAATAACGCATTGCGCGAGATCTTTGTCCGGCGTGCAAATCAAGACTTGTTCCGCCTGATCCCGGTACAGTGAGGCCCCTGCAGCCAGCGCATCGTCCGCTTCGTATTCCACCATTGCCCAGACCAGCACGCCAAGCGCGCTTAAGGAGTCCTCCAACAAAAGGAACTGTGAAAAGAGGTCCGGGGCAATGCCGGTGCTGTCTTTGTAATCGCTCCACAAATTATTTCGAAAAGATTCAATTACCTGGTCTGTGGCCACTGCAATGTGTGTGACTCCTGAGTTCAGCAGCGACAAAACAGAAGTAAGCACACCTCGTGTTGCTGCCACTTCTTCTCCGCGCGCGGTGATATGTTTTGGAAGAGCATAGTAGTGACGAAAAAGTTCGTACGTGCCATCAATCAAATAAACTTTCACAGGGCAAGTTTAACAGCAAAAAAAAATACAGCCGTAGGGGCAGGCCTTGCGCCTGCCCGCGAGTAATGATGCTTGCGATACGGGCGAGGACAAGCCTCGCCCGTACCTAGGCAGGGTTCTTTTCTTTCAATGCCGGAACGCGCTTCATCAGCTCCGGTAAATTCACGCCGGATAGCACTTCCGCAACGGCTGGTAATTGAGCCAGGACATCGGTAACACTTTTCGTGATGCTTTCCACGCCGGTTCCATTTCCATTGCTGTTGATCATTGTGATCCGGTCAATTTTCGAAAGCGGGGCTGCAACGGCAGCCGCGATCGAAGGAAGTTTTTCAATGAGCATCTGCGAGACAGCCGCTTCGTTGTATTCTTGCCATGCTTTTGCTTTCTCTTTCATGCCTTCTGCTTCAGCAAGAAGTTTGGCGCGCAATCCTTCCGCTTCCGCCAACGCCTTTTGACGAATCGCTTCTGCTTCGGCTTCCCCTTTTGCCCGAATGATTTCCGCTTCGGCCATTCCACGCAATTTTTCCGCTTCCGCATCGGCCTGTGCAATCGCGCGTTTCCTGTTCTGTTCCGCTTGAGCAAGGATTTCGATCTTGCTCCGTTCTGCTTCCGCCGGTTTTTTCACAGTGTGCATCAGCTCCAGCTCTTTTCGTTCAATTTCCGCCTGCTCCACTTCAACCTGTTTCTTTTTTTCAATGATGTTGATTCCGAGACTTTCCTCGGTTAACAACTGCTGTGCTTTTGCTTTTTGCAGGTTATACGCCATATCGCTTCCCGCTTTTGCAGTTGCTATTTGAGAGCTGAATTCATGCAATTTGATGTTCTTGTCTTTGTCAGCTTCCGAAACAGACAGCTCCGCCCGGATTTTCGCGAGCTGCCCTTCTTCCTGGGCCCGGGAAGATGTGACCACAGCTTCCCGCTCTGCGAGTGATTGTCCCATCGTCGAATCGCGCTTCGCGGTGGCTTCGCCCAAAAGAGCGTTCTTTTGCACTTCAGCCATTTTCGGACGTCCGATTGCCTGCAAGTAACCGTGCGGGTCCTGAATTTCGCGAATCGTAAAACTGATTACTTGAATTCCCATGTTCGCCAGATCTTCCGCTGTGAGCCTCTGCACAGCCTGAGCGAAGGCTTCCGGATTCGCATGGATCTCTTCAAAAGGCATCGTGCTGATCACAGCCCGCAAATGACCGGACATCATCTGCAACGCGATTTCATTCATCTCCTCGCGGCTCTTACTCAAGAACATTTCTGCCGCTGTGATCAGAGAACCTGCATCATCGCTTCTGACTTTGATTTGCGCAATTCCATCTACGATGATCGGAACACCAAATTTCGTATAGAACTCGGGTGTCTTAATCTCAAGAGTCATCAATTCCAAACTCAAGCGATCGACTTTCTCCCGAATCGGCCACACAAATGTTCCGCCTCCATGGAAGATCTTGAAATTCCTCTTGATCACTTCTCCTTCGGCAGTTGTGTAGCTGCTGGGCCGCCCGCTGACAATCAGAACTTCATTGGGACCAACCTTTTCGTAACGGTTCGCGAAGAATCTGAGGATCAGCACAAACACAGTGACCACCATCAGCAACCAGATCCATGGATGCGAAAGAATGTACAACATGATTTTCCTCCTAAATTGTGCGGGCACAGATGCCCGCGCTCCACTAGCTCTATATTTCTTCGACTAACGCAACGCAGTCGAGAATGTCCACAACAATCACCCGCGATCCTTTGGCAACTCCCAGTCCGCTTCTGTCGCGCGCGGGAATCGTAACGCGACGTCCTTCCGATTTACACGCAACAACTCCGACACCATCTGCAGGAATGGCAAGGCTCACATGACCGATCATTCCAGGTAAAGGGTTTCCCTTTACTTCATATGCCGAGACGGCAAAGTATCGTTTCAGGAGCCAGATTCCCGTTCCTGCGAAAGCCAATCCTGCAAGGAACGAGAATGCCAGACTGTAGAAAACAGGAGCACGCAACAGAATGCGAATCACAAGCCCCGAGAATCCGAATAATGTTAGAAACATTCCCAAGAATATTGGAGTACCCCAGGGAGTGATGGAACTGCTCTTTGTTTTAGTCATCCGGTGAAAACGTTGAAATTGTTTTGAACGCATCATGCGAAACTTGCCCGTTGTTAAAAAGAACAACAACGTAAACAAAAAACCGGACACCAACGAAAGTACGAAAAGTTTTTCGGCCATCGCATCCTCCTGCGAAGACGCACGGAAATCCATGTGATGAAGATTGGGTCAAATGCAAGGGTGCGGAATTCTTGATTCCGCAGAAGTTGAGGGGTTCTAAATTGGGCTCATGAAGTCTATATATATCTCTTTTGCAAAACTTTTCAAATGGAAGGCTCGTCGAGCATTAAAGAATTTATCGACGAGAAAGGGGGAGCGCAGACATCATGCCGTTCTATTCCCTATTACGACCAATTTGTCCGCCTGGTACGCCCAAAATTTCGGTAGCCGATCTTTTACTTTTGGGCGGAGTAGCAATTTATGCTTTCCGTATTTCTGCAGCAGGCAAACCGCTCTTTCAAAAAGGATTTCTCGAAGAATAGAAACTTCCCCTTTTAGGACCTAATATTCAACAATCGAAACCAAAAGTAAGGAGGAGAGTATGCAACGAAAAGCAAGTGCCGAATGGCAGGGCGGATTGAAAGATGGAAAAGGAACGGTTTCTACCGGCAGCGGAGTTTTAAGCAATACGGCGTATTCGTTCACCACGCGTTTTGAAGATCAGCCCGGAACCAATCCGGAAGAATTGATTGCCGCAGCCCACGCAGGTTGTTTCACGATGGCCCTTTCCGGGCAATTGGGAAATCGTGGGATGACCGCGGAGAGCATCAAGACCACAGCCACTCTGACAATGGAAAAACAGGAAGCAGGTTGGACAGTAACCGCTATTCACCTGGATGTCGCGGCGAAGATTCCAGGCGCTGATCAGGCAAAATTCGAAGAGGCAGCGAATGCAGCAAAAACCGGCTGCCCGATCTCGAGGCTGTTGAATACGAATATCTCCATGGAGGCCAGGCTCGCTTAATTCCCGTCACAAAAATTGTTCTTGACAGGGTGGAGATCAAATCTGCTATAGTATTTCCACACTGGAGATTTTAGATTCGTAAGCAAGTTTTACTCACGCTTCTGATAGCGTTTTTTTTCTGTTTCCAACTGGCAGGACAGTCCGACTACTATCCACTAACCGAAGGCGCTCGCTACATCTATCAAATTAAAGCTTCGCAGAGGGCGCCCTCAGACCCGGTCCAGGAACAAACTCTTTCAGCAACCATCGTTCATCTGGGAGCTGCTATCGTTCAGGGAAAGACGGTGATACCCGAAGGGCGATACATTGATGGAAGACTGGCGGGGGTGACATTCATCGCGGATGATGAAACAGGAATTTACTACTTTGCGAATCAGAATGGTTCACAGAAAAAGCCGGTTATCATGAATCCAATTCAGTATCTCATCAAGTATCCTGTTCAACCGGGCGCGAGCTGGAAACAAAAGTCTTCCGGCTTTGAAATGGTGAATGGGAAAAAATTGGGCGTTTTGTTGGACGCTGCAATTGTCAGTGAAGATGAGATTGTTTCTGTTCCCGCAGGCGTTTTTGCCAAATGTTTAAAAGTTCACATGACCGGAACTGTTCCTCCCCTCAACGGCGCGCCGGAATTCCGGATCGATAATCAACTCTGGTATGCTCCGGGGCTCGGTATGATCAAGCAAGTGCAAACAGAAGAGCGACTGTCTCAGAAACCTGTTTCCTTCACCATGATATTGAATCTCAAGGAGATTCAATACGACAAGTTCTAAGATTTTTCTATTTTCCTTTCCAGATACCAGCTCTTGTAACCGCGATATTTTTCCTGCAGTTCTTTTCGTTGCCAATCCTTACCGGTAATCATCTTCCTGCAACTGGCTGCTCCACAGTTACATTTCACTTCGTAGCTATCATCGTCCGTGGTTGCCCAGTCATGCGTCAACTCTTCGCCCTGTTTAATATCACGCATGGCTACAAAAACCATCTGTCCTTGCACACCGATGTTTGGATCGCAGGAGTGATTGCTGAAGATCATGCTTCCTTCCCGTTCCTCTTCGCGATACGGACCGATGAATAAATTGTCGGCAACTTGAATTTCTGCGGCGCGATACCACTCAGGCATCGAGCGCAGAATTTCACGATCGTAGATGTAGCCTCCTTTGACGCAGACGATTTCCTCTTTGGCGATTGCTTCCGCTGCAAAGAGTCCCATTCCGTGAATAGCACTCTCTCTCACCACTGCTTTTGGGGAAATGTACGAATGTTTTTGCACTTTTCTGTCCTCTTATGTGTTTCAACCGTTCATCATAAAGGAAAACAAATGAAACGGATCTACTTTCTGGGCTTTTGTTTCTTCTTGTTCTGCTGGAACAAGGCACTCCATTCAAGTCTTTCGTTTACGCAACAAAAACCATGGTTATGCCGATAAGCATTTGACAGATGGCCTTCGCGGAGTAAGAATGAAATTAGAGGTGTTCCATTGGGACTGAGCATACTGCCTTCCGGATTTCAGGCTACCCCCGAGCAAACGAAAGCAATTGATTCAAGTCTGAATTCCGTTTCTTCAGGAATTCAAGCCGCAACTCATACTTCCGGTCCTGCAGAAGTATCGGAATGGCTGGAGACGTATTCCTCATCCTTTCCATCGTTGGATCCTTCGCTGTCTGGCAAAGCGGCTTTTGCAGATTCAGCGGCCGTACAATCTCCAAATTCTTACCTGAACATGGCGAAGCAGCTGGGCGGGCAAAACGCCCTTAACAGTTTTAGTGATCTTGTTCCGATGGACAAAGTCGCTACTAAATTAGGCGATGCATCCTTCAATCACCAAAAAAATTTGGAAGGATTTTCCACTGCACTTGCGAATCTAAAACTTGAAGAACAACCTGGTGGCATCAAGATCCCGACCGAATCCGAGGGTAGGAAACGGACTGAATCCGAAGGTAGATTACGAATCGGTGACCCAATCGAATCCCAGGGAGCTATCCCTTTCATAGGTGAAGCTGTCAACAAGATCCCGACCGAATCCGAAGGTAGAATACGCAGAGATGACTCAATTGAATCACAGTCCTACACCGAATCCGAAGGTAGAATACGTAGAGATGACTCAATTGAATCACAGTCCTATACCGAATCGGAGGGTAGGCTGCGAGCCGAATCCGAGGGTAGGCTACGGATCGGTGACCCGATTGGAACAGAAGCACGTTCACCGATTCCTCTTGTAGGTGATGCTCTTGACCAGGTCATGTTCATAGGAGATATCGGCAAGTCCGGATTACAGGACTCAACCGCTGTTGCCACGCTGACGGGCGAGAACGCGAACTCACTGATTCAGGATGCAAGCGTATTTCAGCGGCTTTCCGATTTTCGGGGCACGCTTCAGGAAATCGTAAGTCTGAACCAGGACATCCAAAGGAAGTAAAATCGTGGCTAAACTGGATGCAGAAGAAATTCAGAAGATTGCGCGTGGCGAACTCAAAACTGCCCAAATACTGGATATCAATGCCGATCAAATGGCTGCGGTTCTGCATGTCGGACATTTGTTTTACGAAAATGGAAAAATCGAAGTAGCACAAAAAATCTTTGAGGGTTTGTTAGTTCTGGATACCAGAAATCCTTTCGTGCATTCCATGCTGGGATCGATCTATCAAAAACAGGAGCGATTCCAGTGGGCGTTCCGTCATTACAGCCGAGCGATCCAGGTATTCCCGCAAGATATCGGGTCTCTTATGAATCGCGGAGAGATCCTTCTCCGCTTCGGCAGATTCAAGGAGGCAGCAGCGGATTTTAAAGTGGCTGTCGATCTGGATCCGGAGAAAAAAAATCCTTCTGCCAACCGGGCCAGGCTTCTCACCCTTCTAGCGCTGGAGAGTCTGCAGGTTGCCAGAGACAAAGGATTGTCCGCCGCGCTGGATGCGCAAGATCAGCTCAAAGCGAGCCTTCGCACCAAATAACTAAGCAGACCGGAGGCCTGCGCTCCCCTAGTCTCTCGCATGATAGGATACTCATCGTGGGTGAGGGAAAAGGGAAAGGGACTGCAGGGGTTCTGTGCATCCTTGCAGGGCTCTGTCTGCTTGCTTACTCGAACACTTTTTCCGTTCCCTTTCATTTCGATGATCTTAGAGTCATCCGCTTCAATTTTTCCTTGCGCGACCTCGCCAATTGGGAGGGGATTTTTTCCTCAGAGCCGTTTCGTCCACTGTTAATCGCCACGTTTGCGTGGAATTACAAAATCGGGAAATTAGATCCCTTTACATACCACGCCTTCAATCTTGTCTGTCATTATCTGGCGCTGGTGCTTTTCTATTTCCTTCTGAAAAAGCAATCAAGTAATGCTCTTTTTGCGGCTGTCGCAGCCTTTCTGATGGCCGTTCATCCATTGAATACAGAAGCCGTCACGTATATTT